>NZ_SMKG01000181.1 GCF_004348525.1 Micromonospora sp. 15K316
GTGGGGAGTAGGCGGCGGCCTCGGGGTGGGCTTCGACGATCTTGGTGATGCGGCGGGTGACCGCCTGGACCTGGGCGGGAGCGGCACCGACGAAGCCGGCCCGGTCGGCCACCAGCTCGTCGATCTCGGCCCGGGTCAGGCGTAGCCGGCCGTCGGCGGCGAGGCGGTCGAAGAGGTCGTTCTCCAGCGCGCCCTTCTCCCGCATGCCGAGCGCCACGGCCACCGCGTGCTCCTTGATCACCTCGTGCGCCACCTCCCGGCCGACGCCCCGCCGCACCGCCGCCACCAGGATCTTCGTGGTGGCCAGGAAGGGCAGGAAGCGCTCCAGCTCACGGTTGATCACGGCTGGGTACGCGCCGAACTCGTCGAGCACGGTGAGGAAGGTCTGGAACAGCCCGTCGGCGGCGAAGAAGGCGTCCGGCAGGGCCACCCGGCGCACCACCGAGCAGGAGACGTCCCCCTCGTTCCACTGGTCGCCGGCCAGCTCGCCGACCATCGACAGGTAGCCCCGGATGATCACGGCGAAGCCGTTAACCCGCTCCGACGAACGGGTGTTCATCTTGTGCGGCATCGCGCTGGAGCCGACCTGACCGGGCTTGAAGCCCTCGGTGACCAACTCCTGGCCCACCATCAGCCGGATCGTGGTGGCGAGCGAGGAGGGGCCGGCCGCGACCTGGGCCAGCGCGGCGACCACGTCGAAGTCGAGCGAACGCGGGTAGACCTGGCCGACGCTCTCCAGCACCCGGGAGAAGCCGAGGTGCCCGGCCACCCGCCGCTCCAGCTCGGCCACCTTCTCCGCGTCGCCGTCGAAGAGGTCGAGCTGGTCGGCCGCGGTGCCCACCGGCCCCTTGATCCCGCGCAGCGGATAACGGGCGATCAGGTCCTCCAGCCGCTCGTACGCGATGAGCAGCTCCTCCGCCGCCGACGCGAAGCGCTTGCCGAGCGTGGTGGCCTGCGCCGCCACGTTGTGCGAGCGGCCCGCCATCACCACACCGGAGTACTCGTGCGCGTGCCACGCCAGCCGGACCAGAGTGGCGACCACCCGGTCCCGGATCAGCTCCAGCGAGCGGCGCACCTGGAGCTGTTCGACGTTCTCGGTGAGGTCCCGCGACGTCATGCCCTTGTGCACGTGCTCATGCCCGGCGAGCGCGCTGAACTCCTCGATCCGGGCCTTCACGTCGTGCCGGGTGACCCGTTCCCGCGCCGCGATCGACGCCAGGTCGACCTGGTCGAGCACCCGCTCGTACGCCTCGACCACCCCGTCCGGCACCGGCACCCCGAGGTCGCGCTGGGCGCGCAGCACGGCGAGCCAGAGCCGCCGCTCCAGGCGGATCTTCTCCTCCGGGGACCAGAGGGAGACCAGTTCGGGCGAGGCATACCGGTGGGCGAGCACGTTCGGGATCGTCGTCACGTACCTCAGTCTTTCATGCCGCGGACCTGCCCCCCTCCGACAGCGCGTCCCTCCCGGCCGCGGCGGAATGGACGGGACGCGCACTCCGAGGAGTCGCTCAGCCCCGTGCGAGCCGGCCCGACTCCTTTCCCTGGGCGTCCAGGAGCACGAGCACCTCGCCGTCCAACCCCGCGCGCGTGGCCTTGGAGAGCCAGCTCGCCAGCGGCACGTTGTCACAGCCGATCAGCGTGCTGGGCCCGGCCGTGGCGAGCAGGGCACCCTCAGCTCCGGCGACCCACCGTCCGCCCTGACCGTTGCAGCCGTCAGACCCCCGCCACTCGCCGTCGTCGCGCAGCTCCACGTGGGCGCGGCCGTTGTCGCGCCCGGCCGGCACCCATCGACCCCGGAGGTCGTCGGGGCTCACCGGTCTCAGGTGCGTCGGCAGTACGGCGGCCGGCGCGAGGGCCTGCCGGACCTCGGGGGTGATCACGGGCGGCTCCGCCAGCGACGGCAACAGGTTCGGCCCGGGAGTGGGCTTCGCGCCCGGCAGCAGCCGAGCGACCTGCCGGCCCTGCTCGTCGAGGAGCACCGGGATGTCCTTCTCCAACCGGAAGGCGGTGGTCTGACGCAGCCAGGCCGGCGTGCGCCCCGGACCGGGCCGGCACTCCGGCCCGTCGGGCACCATGTGTTCGGAGAGGTCGGCGACGAAGAGGCCGTCCGCGCCGGCCCGCCACCTGCCCGTCGACACGCCGCAGGGGCCGAACCAGGAGAGCCCGCCCTGGTCGGCGGGGGCGATCCGCAGAATCCCGCCGGCGGCGCCGGCAACCTCGGTGACCGTCCAGGAGCCGATCAGTCCGACCGGGTCCTCCTGTGGTTGGTTCAGGGTGGGTCTCGCACCGGCGGATCGCGTCTCCTCGGGGAGCGCAGGTTCCGGTCCGGACCCGTTCGCGCAACTCGTCAGCAGCAGCCCTGCCGCGACCACAGCTACCAGGTGCCTGCTCCGGCCCATCGCCTCTCCTCGTCCGCCACCCCGGCCCGTCGTTGGCCAGGCGTATGGCGGGTTGGACGAAGAGCTCCCACGATCCGTTCCGGCGTCTCCCGCACCGCCGAGGCGGCCGCCGTCAACGTTCCAGGATCGCCGTGACGCCCTGGCCGCCGGCGGCGCAGATCGAGATCAACCCGCGTCCGCCGCCCTTCTCGGCCAGCAGTTTGGCCAGGGTGGCCACGATCCGGCCACCGGTCGCCGCGAACGGGTGCCCGGCCGCGAGGGAGGAGCCGTTGACGTTCAGCCGGTCCCGGTCGATCGCGCCGAGCGGGGCGTCCAGCCCGAGCCGGTCCGCGCAGAACTCGGGCGACTCCCACGCGGCGAGGGTGGCCAGCACCTGTGAGGCGAACGCCTCGTGGATCTCGTAGTAGTCGAAGTCCTGAAGGGTCAGCCCGGCCCGGGCGAGCATCCTGGGCACCGCGTACGCCGGGGCCATCAGCAGCCCCTCGTCGCCGTGCACGAAGTCGACGGCCGCCGTCTGCGACCAGGTGAACCAGGCCAGCACCGGAAGGCTCCGCTCCCGCGCCCACTCCTCCGAGGCGAGCAGCACTGTCGACGCGCCGTCGGTGAGCGGCGACGAGTTCCCGGCGGTCATGGTGGCCTGCTCGGCGTCCGGCCCGCGAACGCCGAAGACCGGCCGCAACGCGCCCAGCTTCTCCAGGCTGCTGTCGGGACGGAGGTTCTGGTCGCGGGTGAGCCCGAGGTACGGCGTCATCAGGTCGTCGAAGAAGCCCCGGTCGTACGCGGCGGCGAGCCGCCGGTGGGATCGGAGCGCCAGTTCGTCCTGGGCACGCCGGTCGACGTTCCAGCGCAGCGCGGTGCGGGCCGCGTGTTCCCCCATCGACAGCCCCGTTCGCGGCTCGGCGTTACGCGGGATCTCCGGCTTGAACGGCTGGAGCGGACGCAGCTTCGCGGCCACCTTCAGCCGCTCGCCGAGGGTCCGGGCACTGTTGAGGCGGAGCAGGGTGCGGCGCAGTTCCTCGTTGAGCGCCAACGGCGCGTCGGAGGTGGTGTCGACCCCGCCCGCGATGCCGACGTCGAGCTGCCCGAGGGCGATCTTGTTGGCGACCAGGATCGCGGCCTCCAGGCCGGTGCCGCAGGCCTGCTGGAGGTCGTACGCGGGGGTGCGCGGGTCGAGCCGGGAACCGAGCACCACTTCGCGGGTCAGGTTGTAGTCCCGGGAGTGCTTGAGCACCGCCCCGGCGACCACCTCGCCGACCCGCTGGCCGGCCAGGCCGTACCGGGCCACCAGGCCGTCCAGCGCCGCGCCGAGCAGGTCCGCGTTGGACGCGTTCGCGTACCGCGAGTTGGAGCGGGCGAAGGGGATGCGGTTGCCGCCGATGACCGCGACCCGCCGGATGCTCTGCACGATCCGCCTCCTCGACAGTGTTGCCCGTACCCTACTCGCCAGTAGGCTACGCCTATGACCGACAGGTACGCGAGCTTCGTCCAATCGGGGGCCGGCCGCGCGCTGGTCAAGCGCCTCGGGCTGCCCGACCCGCCGCGACTGCGCCGGCACCGCCCCGGCGATCCGCTCCTGCCCGGTCCGGCTCTGCTGGGCGCGGCCGCCGACGGCCGGCTCGCCGGACAGGTCGGCGAATTGCTGGCCGCCGCCGGGGTCGAGCTGCGCGAGCCCACCGCCGGCACCGACGCACGCTTCGGCGCGCTGGTGTACGACGCCACCGGCATCACCGACTCGACCGAGCTGCGGCAGCTCTACGACTTCTTCCACCCGGTGGCCCGCTCCGTCACGCCGAGCGGCCGGGTGATCGTGCTCGGCGCCCCGCCCGCGGAGTGCGACACACCGCGCGCGGCGACCGCCCAGCGGGCCCTGGAGGGGCTGACCCGCAGCATCGGCAAGGAGTTCGGCCGGGGCATCACCGCCCAACTGGTCCGCGTCGGCGCGGAGGCCGACGAGGGCACCCGGGTCAGCCTCGACGCCACCCTCCGATTCCTCCTCTCCGGTCGGTCCGCGTACGTCTCCGGGCAGGTGATCCGGATCGGCACCGGCGCCGCCGCCGCGCCGGCCGACTGGGACCGGCCGCTGGACGGGCAGGTCGTCCTCGTCACCGGGGCGGCCCGAGGCATCGGCGCGGCGCTCACCCGGGTCCTCGCCCGCGACGGCGCCCAGGTGGTGGCGCTGGACGTACCGGCCGCCGGAGACGCGCTCGCCGCCGTGGCGAACGAGGCCGGTGGCAGCGCGGTACAACTCGACCTGACCGCGCCGGACGCCCCGACCCGGCTCGCCGGACACCTCGCCGACCGGTACGGCCGCGTCGACGCGATCGTGCACAACGCCGGCATCACCCGGGACAAGACGCTCGGCCGGATGGACGCCGACCGCTGGGACCAGGTGATCGACGTCAACCTCTCCAGCCAGGAGCGGATCAACGACGAGCTGCTGGCACGTGAGCTGATCCCGACCGGCGGGCGGATCGTCGCCGTCTCCTCGATCGCCGGGATCGCGGGCAACCGCGGCCAGACCAACTACGCCACCAGCAAGGCGGGAGTGATCGGGCTGGTCGACTCGCTCGCCCCGGCGCTGTGCGAACGCGGGATCAGCGTCAACGCGGTGGCACCCGGCTTCATCGAGACCCGGCTGACCGCCCGGATCCCGCTGGTGATCCGCGAGGCGGGACGCCGGATGAACAGCATGGCCCAGGGCGGGCTCCCGCTGGACGTCGCCGAGACGATCGGCTGGCTGACCTGGCCCGCCAGCGGCGCGGTCAACGGCAACGTCGTACGGGTCTGCGGCCAGAGCCTGCTGGGGGCGTGATGAGCGACCACACCACCGAGCCGCCCGCGAGCGGGTGGACCACCGTCGAGCTGCCCGGGATGCCGGCCGTCGGGGCGCTCTACCGCCGGGCGCTGGCCGGTGCTCTCCCCGGCGCGGGCGGCCGGCGGGCGGCCCAGCCACCCACGGTCCGGCTCACCGTCTCCGGCGTACCGGTCGACCGGGACCACCTGGCCGACTACGACCGGGTCTGCGGGTTCCGGCTCACCGACCGGCTCCCCGCGACCTACCCGCACGTGCTGGGATTCCCGCTGGCCCTGCGGCTGATGACCGCACCGGAGTTCCCGGTGCCGCTCACCGGCGTGGTGCACGTGGCCAACCGGATCACCGTCCACCGCCCGATCCACAGCGGCGAGACGCTCGACTTCTCCGTGTACGCGGAGAAGCTTCGCCCGCACGACCGGGGGCGGCAGCTGGACGTGGTGCTCGTCGGGTCGGTCGCCGGGGAGGAGGTATGGCGGGGCGTCTCGACGTACCTCGGCCGGGAGCGGCACAGCGGCGGTGGTGAGCGGCGGGACCGGAGCGCGTCCCCGCCGGTACCGGCCGCCTCGGCGACCTGGCGGCTGAGCCCGGCCGTCGGCACCGACTACGCCCGGGTCTCCGGCGACCACAACCCGATCCACACCTCGCGGCTCGGGGCGCGGCTCTTCGGCTTCCCCCGCCCGATCGCGCACGGCATGTGGAGCAAGGCCCGCTGCCTGGCCGCGCTGGAGAACCGGCTGCCGGACGCCTGCACCGTCGAGGTCGCCTTCAAGCTGCCCGTACCGCTGCCGAGCGCGGTGGACTTCAGTCTCCTTCCGGACGGCGGGTTCGCCCTGCACGACTCGAACGGCCGACCGCACCTGGCGGGCCTGGTGCGCTGAGCGCCCCTGCCGACCCGGACCGCGGGCTTGGCAGGGGCAGATTTCTGCGTTAGGTTCTTCTCAGAAGGAGATGTTCTCAGAATGAGAGAGACATGGTTGACGAGCAGGACTTCCTCGCGACGTACGACCCACGGGCCTACCCGTCGGTCGCCGTCACCGTCGACGTGGTGGCACTGACCATCCGCGACGGCGCGCTGCACCTGCTGCTGATCCGGCGCGGCCAGCCACCCTTCGAAGGGCACTGGGCGCTGCCCGGTGGTTTCGTCCGCCCCGACGAGGACCTGATCGGCGGCGCCCGACGGGAGTTGGCCGAGGAGACCGGGCTCGGCGGCGAAGGGCTGCGCCGCGTTCACCTGGAACAGTTGGGCAGCTACGGCGCGCCCGACCGCGACCCTCGAATGCGCGTCGTCTCGGTGGCCCACCTCGCGTTCGCCCCCGACCTGCCGGACCCGGCCGCGGGCACCGACGCAGACGAGGCGATCTGGCTGCCGGTGACCGCGCTGACCAGCCGGCAACTCGCCTTCGACCACGGCCGGATCATCGACGACGCGCTGGAACGGGCTCGGTCCAAGCTGGAATACACCCCGCTCGCCACCCGCTT
The DNA here is from genome assembly GCF_004348525.1 of Micromonospora sp. 15K316. Taxonomy (GTDB): domain Bacteria; phylum Actinomycetota; class Actinomycetes; order Mycobacteriales; family Micromonosporaceae; genus Micromonospora. The sequence continues at coordinate 6,694 of NZ_SMKG01000181.1, forward strand.
CCTCACCCCCGAGTTCACGATCAGTGAGCTACGCGGCGTCTACGAGACGGTCTGGGGTCACCCGCTGCACGCCGGCAACTTCCACCGCAAGGTCCTCTCCGTGCCGGGCTTCGTGGAGAGCACAGGCGCCAGCACCGAGCGTGGCGGCACCCGGGGCGGCCCGCGCGCCCGGCTCTACCGGCCCGGCGACGCCCGCCTGCTGCACCCGGCGCTGCTGCGCCCCGCCCGCGAGGAGACGGTGCGATGAGAGCCGCGGAAGCCATCGATCTGGTCGCGGCGGCCCGCACCGACGCCGACCTGTTCGGCACCGACCAGCCGGCCCGGCGCTACCGCGAGCTGGTCGCGGCCCTGCACCCCGACCGCCTGCCAGCCGACCCGGCGGTGCGCGCCGAAGGCACCGAAGCCTTCATCCAGGTCACCACCCGGTGGCGGGCCCGGCAGGTCACCGTCCTCGGCGACTACCGCCTCGGCACACCGGCCCACTCGGGTGACCTGGCCGACCTCTACGACGTCGGCGACGACCGGCTGCTCAAGCTCCCCCGCCGGCCCAGCGACAACGACCTGATGGCCCGGGAGGCGTACGCCCTACGCACCATCGTCGAGCGCGGCGACCCGCGCTACCTGCCGTACGTGCCCCGGCTGGTCGACGAATTCCCGCACCGGGACGCCACCACCGGCGCCGAACGACGGATCAACGTGCTCGCCACCGCGCCCGGCCTGCACAACCTCGACGAGGTACGGGGCACCTACCCCGACGGGCTGGACGCCCGGGACGTGGCCTGGATGTGGCGGCGGCTGCTGGTGGTGCTCGGCCTCGCCCACCGGGCGGGCGTGGTGCACGGCGCGGTCCTGCCGCGACACGTGCTGATCGAACCGGACGCCCATGGCGTGGTGCTTGTCGACTGGTGCTTCTCCGCCCCCGTCGGCGGCACGATCCCGGCGATGGTGCCCGGCCACGAGGACTGGTACCCGCCCGAGGTCTCCGGGAGGCGGGCCTGCGGGCCGGGCACCGACATCTGGATGGCCACCCGCTGCATGACCTCGCTGCTGGACCGGCAGGCTCCGCGCGAGCTGCTCGACTTCGCCCGCGGCTGCCGGCCGCGCTCACTCGGGCGTCGGCCCGACGACGCCTGGCGTCTGCTGCGCGAGCTGGACGAGGTGCTGGACCGGCTCTACGGGCCGCGCACCTTCCGCCCCTTCACCCTCACCCCCTAAGGAGCTGTCATGGGCAGTGGAATCTGGTCCACCGACGTGTACGACGCCGCCGACCGTTACCGCCGGTCCGCCGGCAGGAGCGCCTTCTCCTACAGCGACAGTGGGGCGCGCACCGTCCATCCCGCGCTCGACCCCCGCGGCGCGACGCGCGAGAGCCGCGACTCCGCCGAACACCCCCGGTCGACACCCATCGCGGTGCTCTTCGACGTGACCGGGTCGATGCGCAGCGTGCCGCGCGTCCTGCAGACCAAGCTGCCGCAGCTGCTCGGCCTGCTGCAACGGCAGGGCTACGCCAGCGACCCGCAGATCATGTTCGGCGCGATCGGCGATGCCACCTGCGACCGGGTGCCGTTGCAGGTGGGCCAGTTCGAGTCGGACAACCGGATGGACGACGACCTCGGCCGGATCGTGCTCGAAGGCGGTGGCGGCGGGCAGCTCACCGAGTCGTACGAGCTGGCCATGTACTTCATGGCCCGGCACACCGTCACCGACAGCTGGGAGAAGCGCGGCCGGCGCGGCTACCTGTTCATCATCGGCGACGAGCTGGCGTACCCGCGGGTGAAGGCGCGGGAGGTGGCCGGCCTGATCGGTGACGAACTGACGGAGGACGTGCCGCTGCGACAGATCGTCGACGAGGTGACCCGCCGCTGGGACACCTACTACCTGCTCCCCGCCGGCAGCTACCACGTCGGCGAGGCCAAGGTGCTCGACTTCTGGCGGGACCTGCTCGGGCAGAACGCCCTCGTACTCGACGACCTCGACGCGACCTGCGAAACCATCGCACTCACCATCGGCCTCGGCGAGCAGGCCGTCGACCTGGACGAGGGCCTGCGCCACCTGGACCGCGTCGGCTCCAGCGCCACCGGCAGCGTGTCGAAGGCGCTGGCCCCGCTCGGCCGGGGGCGGCGGGCCGAGGTGTCCACGCTGCCCGCGTTCCGCGACACCGCCGGCGGGGTGACCCGGCTGTGAGGCACGTGGCGGTGGTCGACCTCGGCTACGGCGACGCGGGCAAGGGCACGGTGGTGGACTGGCTCTGCGCCACCCGCCCCGTGCACACCGTGGTCCGCTTCAACGGGGGCGCGCAGGCGGCACACAACGTCGTGCTGCGCGACGGGCGGCACCACACGTTCGCACAGTTCGGCGCCGGCACGTTCCACCCGGGTGTCCGTACACACCTGTCGCGGCACGTGGTGGTGGACCCGCTGGCGCTGGCCGCCGAGGCCGACCATCTCGCCACGGTCGGGGTTCCCGACGCCCTCGACCGGCTGACCGTGGACGGGGCGGCGCTGCTCGCCACCCCGTACCACCGGGCCGCCAACCGGGCTCGGGAGATCGCCCGGGGAGCCGACCGGCACGGCTCCTGCGGGCTCGGGGTGGGTGAGGCCGTCGCGTACGGTCTCACCCACCCCGACGACGCCCCTCGGGTCGCCGACTGTCACGACCCGGCGCTGCTGCGCCGCCGGCTGACCGCCCTGCGGGACCGGCTGACCGCCGAGCTCGGCCCACTGGGCGCCCCGCCGGTCGAGGACTGCCTGCCCGCGTTCACCGGGTTCGCGCGGCGGGTCGAGATCGTCGACCGGGGCTGGCTCGCCGGGGCGCTGCGCACCGGAACCTGCGTGTTCGAGGGCGCGCAGGGGGTGCTGCTCGACGAGCGGCACGGCTTCCACCCGTACACCACGTGGAGCACCACCACTTTCGCCAACGCCGACAGCCTGCTCGCCGAGGCGGGCCTGCCCGACGGAGCCACCCGGATCGGCGTGCTCCGGCTGGTCACCACCCGGCACGGGCCCGGCCCGTTGGTGACCGAGGACCCGGCCCTACCGCTGGTGGACCCGCGTAACCCGACGAACCAGTGGCAGGGCCGCTTCCGGTTCGGCCACTTCGACGCGGTCGCCCACCGGTACGCCCTCGCGGCGGCCGGTGGGGTCGACGGCCTGGCGCTGACCCACCTCGACCTGGCCGGCCCCAGGCTACGGATCTGCCGCCGCTACGACACCACCGACCGGCTCACCCCGGGCCCGCCCGGCGACCTGGACCGGCAGGCCGCGCTCACCGCTCGCCTGCTGCGTGCCCGCCCGCTGTACGACGACGCGCCGACCGACTGGGCAGAGGCGGTGGGGGCGGAGCTGGGGGCACCTGTGGTGCTGACGTCGCACGGCCCCACGGCCGGCGACAAGACGCCGTGCGGTCCGCTGCTCGCCCCACCGGCCCTGGTTCGCGCCGGCTGACGACCGGCCGGCGGCGGACGCCTGGCACCCGACCGACGGCGGACGATCCGGCGACTCGGCCACCGGGCGGGTCGCACCCGGCGAGCATGGGAGCATGGATTCCGCGCTCGACCTGCTCCGGCAGCTGGTCGCCTCACCATGGGTGTACCTGCTGATCTTCGGGCTCACCGCGGTCGACGCGTTCTTCCCGGCCGTGCCCGGCGAGGCCGCCGTGATCACCGCAGCCGTCATCTCCGCCGCCAACGGACGACCCAACATCATCGCCGTGATCGCGGCGGCCGCGATCGGCGCGCTCGTCGGCGACCACATCTCGTACGCGATCGGACGCGGCGGTGGGGCACGCCGCCTGGCGCGGCTGCCGGAACGGAGCCGGCGGCGGGCCGGATCGGAGTGGGCCCGCCGCGCGGTCGACCGGCGGGGCGGGGTCATCCTGACCACCGCCCGCTACATCCCGGGTGGCCGGACCGCAGTCACCCTCACCATGGGCGCGGTCCGGTACCCGCGCCGCTCCTTCCTCCTCTTCGACGGGATCGCCACCTTCACCTGGGGCATCTACTGCGGGCTGCTCGGCTACTTCGGCGGACTGGCCTTCGAGCGCGACCCGATCAAGGGAGTGGTGGCCGGACTCGGCCTCTCGATCGCGGTCACCGCGCTCCTGGAGGTCATCCGTACGCTGCGCCGTCGCCGGGCCCAGCGTCGCGCCGCGGACCGGAGCTGAGCACCGCCGACAGTCGGTGCGGTACGACCGTGCCGCCGAGTGGGGACGTTCGCGCGATCGGCGTGGGGCTGCCCGTCAGAGCAGATCGGCGTCGTGCACCAGGATCGCGACCTGGACCCGATTGGCCAGCTGGAGCTTTGCCAGCGCACGGCTGACGTGTGCCTTCACGGTGGCCTCGCTCATCGCCAACCGGCGAGCGATCTCCGCGTTGGCGTGGCCACGCGCCACTTCCCGCACGATCTCCAGCTCCCGGTCGGTCAGCAGGTCGAGCTGCTGCCGGGCGGCGGTCCGGCGTGCCGGACCACGCTCGGCGAAAGAACTGATCAGGCGGCGGGTCACCGTCGGGGCGAGCATCGCCTGCCCCGCCGCCACCGTGCGGACCGCCGCGGCCAGTTCGCGGGGCGGCGTGTCCTTCAGCAGGAAGCCGACCGCCCCGGCGCGCAGCGCGCGGTGCACGTACTCGTCGAGGTCGAAGGTGGTAAGCATAATCACCTTGGGGCCGGCGGCTACCACCTGCGGCGCGGCGGTCAGCCCGTCCGTGCCCGGCATCCGTACGTCGAGCAGCACCACGTCGGGTCGGAGCCGGTACGCCTCGGCCAGCGCCGCGCCGCCGTCCGCCGCCTCGCCTACCACGGTGATGTCCGGGGCCGCTTCGAGGATCAGCCGCAGGCCCGAGCGGACGAGCTGCTCGTCGTCGACGACCAGGACCCGGATCATGCGGTCCCCGGAGTGGGAATCAACGCCCGGACCAGGAAGCCGTCGTCGGTCGGCCCCGCTTCCAACCGGCCACCGAGCAGCTCGACCCGCTCCCGCAGGCCCAGCAGCCCGAGGCCCGCACCGGGCAGCTCGGGGCCAGCGCCCGGCCGGCCCTGCCCGGCGCCGCGCCGGCTCGGGAGCTCGCCCGGCCGGCCCGGTCGGGGGTTCGGCGGCACCGAGCCTTCGACAGACGATCCGTTCCGGACCGCGATCTCCACCCAGTCCGGCAGATAGCGCAGGCGTACGGTCGCGTCGGCCTCCGGGGCGTGCTTGCGTACGTTGGTCAGCGCCTCCTGGACCACGCGGTGGACGGTACGTCCCACGGTCGCCGGCACCGAGCGTGGTTCGCCCTCGTCCTGCCGACGGACCCGCAGCCCGGCCACCCGGGATTCGTGTAGCAGTTCGGCCAGCCCGCCGAGCAGGCCGTCACCCGGATCGGCCGGGGTGGGGGTGGGGGT
>NZ_SMKG01000182.1 GCF_004348525.1 Micromonospora sp. 15K316
GCCCCCACGACCGGACGCCGCCGCACCGGCCGCCAGCCGGCCCGCGCCGGTTCTACCACCGCTGCCGCAGTCCGCCCCCACGCTCGTACGGATCCCCGCGATCGGCGTCCGCGCCGAGATCGTCCCGATCGGTGCGGACGCCACCGGCGTACTGGAGGTGCCGCCCCTGGACCGGCCCGCCCTGGCCGGCTGGTACCGCTACGGAGTCAGCCCCGGCGAGGCCGGCAACGCGGTGCTCGTCGGGCACGTCGACTCCCCCACCGGTCCGGCCGTCTTCTTCCACCTCGGCCGGCTACGGCCGGGCGACACCGTCCGGGTCAGCCGAGCCGACGCGCGCGTGGCGACGTTCACCGTCGACCGGGTCAGCGCGTACGCGAAGGAGAGCTTCCCCACCGACCAGGTCTACGGCCCGGCCGACACGTCCGGGCTACGCCTGCTCACCTGCGGCGGACGGTTCGACGAGCAGACCGGCGAGTACGTCGACAACGTCGTCGTGTTCGCGACCCGCACCGGCTGAGGCCGGGCCGTCCCCGTTCGCGTACCGTAGGCCGGCGTTGCGCGATGCGGAGGTGAGCGGTGGACCATCCGGTCCGGTCCGGTTCGGGAGTGTCCGCCCTGCTGCGTCGGCTGCTGCGCTGGCAGCCCGCCGCGACCCTCGATCCGTCCACCCGCGCGAATCCCGACGCGGTGGTCGACTGCGCCGTCTACGTCAACGGTGAGCGCCGCCCGGGGCGCCCCCACTACGCCGACGCCTACGACAGCTGCCGGCGCGACCGCGACACCTTCGTCTGGCTGGGACTGCACGAGCCCAGCGCGGCGGTGATGGCGGCGGTCGGTCAGGTCTTCGGCCTCGACGAGCTGACCGTCGCGCAGGCGCTCGCCGACGGGCACCGGCCCACGGTGCAGCAGCACGGCGAGGTGGTGCTGCTGGTGCTGCGCACCGCCGGTTACGTCGAACACGCCGAGCTGACCCAGGACTCCGAGGTGATCGACACCGGGGACGTCATGGTCTTCCTCGGCGACCGGTTCGCCATCACCGTCCGGCACGGGGCGACCGGCGCGCTGGCACCCGTACGCGCCGAGGTCGAGCGACGACCGGCGCTGCTGGCGGAGGGGCCGTGGGCCGTCGCCTACGCGGTCTGCTCCCGGATGGTGGACCTGTACCTGGAGATCGCCGGACATCTCGAACGGGACCTGGAGCGCGCGGAGGAGAGCGTCTTCGCCCGTGACCGCACCGCCGACATCCAGAACCTCTACCAGCTCAAACGCGAGGTGGTCGAGTTCAAGCGGGCGGTACTGCCGTTGCAGGTGCCGCTGCGCGGGCTGCTCGAACACGATCCGGTCGGCCCGCCGCGCGGCCTGCACCGGTGGTTCCTCGACGTCAACGGCCGCCTCGCCCGGGCGGTGGACCGGGTCGCCGCGTACGACGACCTGCTCACCTCGATCGTGCAGTCCCGGCTCGCGCAACTGGCGGTCGAACAGAACAACGACATGCGCAAGATCGCGGCCTGGGCGGCCATCGCCGCCGTGCAGACCGGCATCGCCGGGATCTACGGCATGAACTTCGCGCACATGCCGGAGCTGGGTTGGCGCTACGGGTACTGGGCCGCGCTCGGCGCCATGGCGCTCGCCGCGCTGACCCTGCACCGTCTCTTCCGCCGCTCCGGCTGGCTCTGAGAGCGCGACCCGGCCTCAGCGCCGGCGCAGGAAGGCGCGGATCCGCTCGCGGGGGTTGTCGGTGAGCTCCGCGCCGTGGGTGAACGCCGCCACGTCGTACTCCAGCTCGGCGAGGACGTGCGCGGTCTCCTGCGTCATCCGGAAGTCCGTGCAGAGCACCTTGATCGGCCAACGGATGCCGACCACGTTGAAGAGCGCGTCACCGGTGATCAGCACCCGGGTGGGCTCGTGCAGCAGCGAGACGTGCCCCGGGGAGTGCCCCGGCGTGTGCACGACGCGCAGGCCACCGCCGACCGGCAGCACGTCGCCGTCGGCGAGGGGCTGGGCCACGTCGACGGCCGGGAAGCCGCCCCCGCCGAACCGGGAGAAGAGCCGGCCGCCGGTCACCCGGGGATCCCGGGGCGGGGCGTGCCCCGCCTGGGCGTACTCGACGTCGGCGGCGTGCACGACGACCGGCGCGCCGGTGCGGCGGGCCACCTCGGCGGCGCCGCCGGCATGGTCCGGGTGCGCGTGGGTGAGCACGATCCGGGTGACGTCGGCGGGGGTCTTCCCGATCGCCGCCAGGCCGCGCACGATCCGGGCCGGCGCCCGCTTCAGCCCGCAGTCGACGAGCGTGACGCTGCCGTCGTCGTCGACCAGGGCGTACGAGTTGACCAACGCGCGGCCGGCCGTGGGTATCCGCCACAGGCCGGGGGCGAGTGGAACCGCAGGAGGGTGCGCCATGCGCGCGAGCCTAGGAAACCCCGTCAACGCGGGGTGCCCGCGCCGCCGGGGGCGGGGCCGACGTACCGTCGCCCGTTCGTGGCGCTACCGTCGCCGGTGTGATGTGGCACCGGTACGTCGCGATCGGCGACAGCACCACGGAAGGTCTGGACGACCCGGACGGCTCGGGCGGGTATCGGGGCTGGGCCGACCGCTTCGCGCTCGCCGTGGCCCGGGCGCAGGGCGGGCTGGAGTACGCGAACCTCGCGATCCGGGGGCGGACAACGGCCCGGATCCGGGCGGAGCAGCTGCCGGCAGCGCTCGACCTCGCCCCGGACCTGGCGACCGTGGTGGCCGGGATGAACGACGTCCTCCGCCCGTCGTTCGACGCCGACCGGGTCGCCGAGGACGTCGGCGCGATGCAGCGGGCGCTCGTCGCGCAGGGCGCCACCGTGCTCACCTTCACCCTGCCCGACCCGGTGCCGGTGATGCCGGCCGCCCGGCCGCTGCGCGGTCGGGTGAGCGCCCTGAACGCGGCCCTGAGGGAGGTCACCGCGGGAACCGGGGCCACCCTGCTGGACCTCGGCGCCCACCCGGTCGCCTCCGACCCCCGGCTCTGGAGCGACGACCGGCTGCACGCCAACAGCGCCGGCCACGAACGGATCGCGGCGGCGCTGGCGTACACCGCCGGGTTGCCGGGCAGCGACGACTCCTGGTCACGTCCACTGGCCGCCGCCGGCCGGCGCCCCCAGCACGAGGTGATCCGCGCCGAGCTGACCTGGACACGCCGGCACCTGCTGCCCTGGCTGGCCCGGCACCTGCGCGGCAGCTCGTCCGGCGACGGTCGGGTGGCCAAGCGTCCGGCGCCGCTGCCGGTCGAGTTGACCTGAGCCCCGCCCGCGGTGGCGCTGACCGGCAGCGCCCGGAGAGCGCCGGCGGCGGGTAGGGCAGGATGGCCGGATGGCGAAGCGTGGGAACCGTCGGCGCGCGGCGGACGACCGGGAGCCGACCTGCCCCTGCGGGTCCGGCGGATCGTATGCGCGGTGCTGCGGCCCGTTGCACCGCGGCGAGGCCGAGGCGCCGACCGCCGAGGCGCTGATGCGTTCCCGGTTCAGCGCCTTCGCCGTCGGCGACGCCGGCTATCTGCTGCGCAGCTGGGACGAGCGCACCCGACCGGCCCGGCTCGACCTCGACCCCGGTCAGCGGTGGCTCCGGCTGGAGATCGTCGACACCGAGCGCGGTGGCCTGCTCGACAGCACCGGCGCGGTCGAGTTCCGCGCCTACCACCGCACCGGCGGGCAGACCGGGGTGCTGGTCGAGCGCAGCCGCTTCGTCCGGGCCGGCGGCCGCTGGGTCTACCTCGACGCCGAGCGGGAGTGACCCACCGGATCGTGGCCGGTTTCGAGGCGATCGGCGAGACCGGTCACGCGCGGCCCTGCGACGCGGGAAACTGACCGGTGCGGAGCAGGAGCCGCGGTCCGCAGCGTACCGGCGGGGCCGACTCACACGCTCCGGCAGCTCGGGCGAGGCGGACGGAGACGCACGGTGGCCATCACGACCTTCATCAACCTGCCGGTACGGGACCTGGCCACCTCCGCCGAGTTCTTCCGGTCGATCGGCTTCACCGGCGCCCAGCCCTCCCCCGACCGCACCAGCATCATGGTGAGCCTCAACGAGGCGACCCAGCTGATCCTGCACATCGACTCCGCCTTCGCCGAGTACACGAAGGTGGGGATCACCGACACCGAGGCCAGCCGGGAAGTGATCGTCGGGCTCGCCGCGGGAAGCCGGGAGGAGGTCGACGACCTGGTCGACCGGGCCGTGGCGGCCGGCGGTAACGCCCTCGGCCCGGGTCAGGACACCGGTCGGCTCTACATGCGCGGTTTCCGCGACCTCGACGGCCACCAGTGGTCGTTCGTGCACCTGGCCGGCTGACGGCCGGGGCCGGCGCCGCCACCGCCGGTCGTCGCCCGGCCCGCGACCGGGGCCGGCCCGGGGACGTCGGCACCGGCCCCAGCCGGTACGAGCGGCCGAAGCCGACCCGCATCGGCTCACGGCCCGCTGCGAGCTGCCGGTTCGATCACCGGGTGGCCGCGCCGGCCCGGGTACCGGCGGCCGGCGGCGCCCATCAGCAGCGCCAGCGCCAGGTAGGGCACCGCGGCCACCGCGAACGCGACCGCGTTGCCGGCCGTCGTGGCGACGAGACCGTACCCGGCGTAGACGGCGATGATCGTGACGTCGGTGGCCACGCCGGCGAGCGAGGTGACGGTGGCGCGGCTGGGGCCGGCGATGCGGGCCTGCAGCCGGGCGTCGGCCAGCACGGTGGCGAGCTGGAACGCACCGAACGCCATCGCGACCAGGACGAACCCGGCCGGATGGCCGGTCAGCGCGCCGCCCGCCAGAGCCAGCGCGGCGGCGGCCAGCACGCCCGCGTACCCGCGGGCGCCGAGCTTCTCGCCGGCCGGCGCGAGCAGCCCGCCGACCGTCATCCCGGCCCAGATCAGCAGCAGCAGGGCCGGGACCGTCGCGTCGTCGACGCCGGTGTCCCGGGCCAGCAGCGGGGTGTACTCGTCGAGCGCCCCCCACCCGGCGGCCACCACGGCCACCAGCAGCAACGCGCGCCGTACCGAGGGCACGGCCCGCGCCTCGGCCAGCCCGGCACGCAGGCTCGCCACCCAGCCGAGCTGCTCCCCCGGCTCGGCGGCGGCGTCGCCCTCCGGCGGGACCGGCTGCGCGCCGGCCTGCTGGGCGCGGCCACGGTGCTCCGGGAACCGGGTGGCGACGGCGGCGGCGAGCAGGCACGCGAGGACGCTGGCCGCGCCGACCGCCGGGTATCCGCCGACGAGCAGCACCGGTCCGGCGAGCAGGCTCGCGGCGAGCGCGCCGAGCACCCCGGCGGTCCTGGCCCGGCCGGTGATCCGGGCGTACCGGCCGGCCGCGCCGCGCCGGTCCAGCTCGGTGAAGACCAGCGCCTCCAGCGCGCCGGAGCTGAGGGCCGCACCGGCCCCCCAGAGCAGGAAGCCGAGCGCGAACACCGGGTACGAGGGAAGCAGCACCCAGAGCGCGTAGCCGGCGGCGGTGACCAGCGGGGCGAGGCAGAGCAGCAGCCGGCGGGAGCGCGCGTCGGCCAGGGCGCCCGAGGGCACCTCCAGCAGGATGGCGCTGGTCGACCAGATGACGAAGAGCGAGGAGATCTGCCCGACCGACAGTCCGGTGTCGGTGAAGAGCAGCGCGTAGAGCGGATAGAGCAGGACGAGGTCGGTGAGGAACGCGTACCCGTAGAGGGTCGCCGTCAGGCGGCGGACCGCGCGATCGGGCACGCGCGTGGAGGTGACGGTCATGGGACCTTCCCGTGGGAGCGGAGCGGACGCCTGGAACACGGCGTCCGCGGCGGCCCACGGCTGCGGCCGTCAGCGGTGCATCAATGTCGCCACGTCATGCCGGCGATGCTAGTCGGCGTCACCCCCACCGGGCCAGCGTTCGCGGCACACGGGCGGCCCACGCCGCCGGGCGGTCGGCGGCCGGGCGCCCCGTGAGGGTGGGACACCCGACCCCACCCTCACGTGCGGGCAGTCAGCGCTGGTCCGGCCGGGGTGGTGCGGGTGGGATGACCATGGTGGTCTCGCTCTCGTCCGTGCCGCGCGGTCCGGGAATCGGGGTGCCGCCGGACGGGGTCGGCTGGGTGACGTCGGGGTCGTCGGTGCGGGGCACGACCTGGGTGGCGCCCGTCTCCGCCGGTCGGGTGACGACCTGGGTGGCGTCGGGGTCCGCCGGCCGGGTGACCACCTGCGTCACGTCGGGGTCGGCGGGTCGGGTGACCTGGGTGGCGTCCGGATCCGCGCCGGTGGGGCTCGGCGGCTCGTCCGCCGCGGCGGCGTGGCGCTCGGCCCGGTAGGCGCGGGCGTGCGCGGCGATCGAGGGGGACTCCTGCTCGACACGGGTCAGCCACGCCTCCCAGCGGCTCTGCATCGGGCGGATCAGGCCGCCACCGACACCCACGACGAGGATCCCGCCGACGGTGGCGAGCACGGCGACCAGCACCGGGGTGGTGACGGTGGTGGCCACGCCGATCTGGTTGAGCGCCGCGACGACGCCCAGGCCGAGGAGGAAGACGTACGCGAGGGTGGCCAGCACCCGTCCGTAGGAGAGGCCGCCGAGGGCGCCGCCGACGATGTCCTTGACGGCGCTGGCGATCGCGGCGGCGACCACCACGATGACGGCGGCCACGAAGGCACGCGGGAGCCAGGCGACCACCCCGGCGATCAGGTCCGAGACGGGATTCGGTCCCCAGATGCCGAAGGCCAGCTGGAGGGTGACCAGCAGCAGCCCGTACTGGACGAGTTTCGCGACGATGTCGCTCGCGTCGTAGCGGGAACGGTCCAGCACGCGGCGGACGCCGCCGCGTTCGACGGCCCGGTCGAAGCCGACCCGCTCCAGGATCCGGTTCACGAGCTTCAGGACGGCCTTGGCGACGTACCAGCCGACCACCAGGATCGCCAGGAAGGCGACCGCCTTGGGCACGAACAGCATCACCGAGCGGAAGGCGTCGCCCACCGCGTCGCCGACGTTGTCTCTCATCCGGGTCCTCCACGCGGGTTGGTCGAGACGTTCCGTCCCCACCTACCCGGTGGTCGCCGGGCGGCAAACGCGGGTCGGCGGTCCGGCGATCGCCCGGAGTGGACGGTCCGGAAGCCCACGTGGCGATCGGCCGGTCGGAACCCAGCCGGGTCAGGGGCGCCCGCCGTGGCTCTCCTCCTCGGCGGCGCCGGCCACGTTCTCGGTGAGCGGCCCGAGGTCGGCTCGTTCGGGCGGTGGGCCGAGCGGTGGCGCGGCCGAGGCCGGCCCGCCCGGCGACCCGGTGACCTTGTCGAAGGAGCGCAGCGACTCGACCGGGAACGGCATCACGAGGGTGCTGTTCTTCTCGGCCGCGACATCCACCACCGTCTGCGACAGCCGCAGCTGGTACGCCCCCGGTGTGGCCGCCATCGCCCGGGAGGCGTCGGCGAGCCTGCGGGACGCCTGGAACTCACCGTCGGCGGCGATCAGGCCGGAGGGAGCCGCCCGCTCGGGATTGGATCTCGTTCCGGTGCCGGCCGCTCTCCCTACGATGGCGTCCCCGCCGAGCCGTCTGGAGGACGTCATGCTGGAGCGTTTCGTCGACCTGTCCACTCCGTTGCTGGCGGACGCGTGCGTACGCCTGGGGGTGCCGCTGCGGGTCGCGCCGGCCGGCGTGCGGCCGCTGCTCGCCGGCCAGCGGGTCGCCGGGCCGGTGTTGCCCGCGCGGCACCACGGCAGTGTGGACGTCTTCCTGGAGGCGTACGACCACGCGGCGCCCGGCGACGTGCTGGTGGTCGACAACGGCGGGCGGACCGACGAGGCGTGCGTCGGTGACCTGACCGTGCTGGAGGCCATCGCGGCGCGGGTCGCCGGCCTGGTGGTGTGGGGGCTGCACCGGGACACGACGGAGCTGGCCGAGATCGGGCTGCCGGTGTTCAGCTACGGCAGCTGTCCGCCCGGCCCGGTCCGGGTGGACGAGCGGGAACCGGCGGCGTTGACCAGCGCGCGCGTCGGTGAGCACGAGGTGGGCCGGGACGACCTGGTGTTCGGCGACGACGACGGGGTGCTCTTCGTGGCGGCCGACCGCTGCCACGAGGTGCTGACCACCGCGGCCCGGATCCGGCAGGTCGAGCGGGAGCAGGCGGCACGGATCCGTGCGGGCGAGACGCTGCGCCGGCAGACCGGTTTCGACGACTACCTGGCGCGTCGGTCGGTCGATCCGGCGTACACCTTCCGGCGTCACCTGCGTCGCGTCGGTGGGGCGATCGAGGAGTGAGCGGCACGGCCGGGCGGCCGACCCCGCGCGACCCCTAGCGCAGCGCCCGGCGCGGCAATATCCTCCACATCACGCGCGGCCAATGGAGCTACTTTTCACCACCCCCGGCCCGGCCGCAGAGGAGCTGTCATGCACGTCAACCAATCCGAACTGGACCGGCGTACGCTGCTGCGGGCCGGCCTCGGCGCCGCCACGGTCGCGGTCGTCGGGAGCGAGCTCGCCTTCCCCGCCGCGGCGCAGGCGACCCCGGGCACGGACCTCGACTGGATCATCGGCTGCGACGAGTGGGGCGCCCGCCCGCCGGCCGACCCGCTGTCGGTCAGCGCCACCGCGACCAACAAGATCATCGTGCACCACATGGCCTTCCCCAACGTCACCGACTACTCCGAGGCGCAGGCGATCAAGCTGGCGAAGGACTGCCAGGACCTGCACATGGACGGCAACGGCTGGTCCGACACGGGGCAACACTTCACGGTGAGCCGGGGCGGGTACGTCCTGGAGGGCCGGACGGGGAGCCTGGAGCGCCTCCGGGCCGGCGATCGGCAGATGATCGCGGCGCACTGCCCGGGTGAGAACGGGCGGGCCATCGGGATCGAGAACGAGGGCACGTACGTCACCGAGACGCCGCCGCAGGCGCTGCTCGACTCGCTGGTCAGGCTCTGCGCCACGATCTGCCGCCAGTACGGCCTGCAGGCGCACGACATCTTCGGCCACTGGGACTTCCGCAACACGCAGTGCCCGGGTGCGACGTTCTACCGGCAGTTCCCGATGCTGCGACGCCGGGTGTTCGCCGAGCTCGGCACCCACCTCGCCGACGTGCCGGCCCGCCGCTGGCCGGACCTGTGGCGCTTCGTCGGCTCGCCGGCCGTGCAGGTGGTGCAGTACCTGCTCACCCACCGGGGCTACACTGTCCCGATCAACAGCGTCTTCGACGCGGCGACCGTGGCCGCGGTGCAGGACTGGCAGTACCGCAACGGCATCCCGGTCGACGTCGACGCCACGCTCACCCCGCAGACCTGGGAGACCCTCGTCCCCGAGCTGGGCAAGGACGCGAGCAGGCTGCCGGTCAGCGCCGTGCAGTTCATCCTGAACCTCAAGGGGTACGCCGAGGTCACCGTGACCGGCGAGTACGACTACCCGACCCGCAAGGCGGTGCAGGATCTGCAGGGCGTGCACGGGCTGCCGCGCAACGGCAAGGTGGACGTCAGCACGTGGTGTGCGATCGTCGGCGGCGTGGTCCGGCAGTCCTTCACACGCCACTGAGTCAGTCGTCGTTCCGGCGGGGGACGGTCGAGGTCGGCCGTTCCCCGCCGGTCGCGAAACGCCGCGCCTCGTGGTCCCGCCGGTCGCGAAACGCCGCCGCACCTCGTTGTCCCGCCCCCCGTGAGCTGCGACGATGACGCAGGTCACGACCAAGGAGGGTGCTGTGGCGTCTCGACTCAACCCGTACCTCAACTTCCCCGGCAACGCCCGGGAGGCCATCGAGTTCTACCGGCAGGTGTTCGGCGGCTCGCTCTACGTCAGCACGTTCGGCGAGTTCGGCAACGCGGCACCGGGCACGGAGAACCAGATCATGCACGCCATGCTCGACACCGACAGCGGCTTCACGCTGATGGTGTCGGACCTCCCGCCCGGCATGGAGCACGAGCCGGGCAACAACATCAGCGTCAGTATCAGCGGGGACGACGCCGAGGAGCTGCGCGGCTACTGGGAGCGGCTCAGCGAGGGAGGCGTGGTGGCGATGCCGCTGGAGAAGCAGATGTGGGGCGACGAGTTCGGCATGTGCGTCGACCGCTTCGGCATCCAGTGGATGGTGGACATCACGCCGAAGCAGGGCTGATCCCCGCCGTTCGGCGTCGCGGGGCGGCGGCGGTTTGCGTCGGGCCGATCCCGGAAAGAGTGCGGGCATGACGTGGGCACGCCGAGTCGTACCCGCGGCGGCGGCCGCCCTCGCGGCGCTCGTCGCGCGGGACCTGACGCAGCGCGATCACGCGCTGCTGCGCAACTTCCCGGTCCTCGGCGGGCCCGGTACCTACTGGAGGCGATCGGGCCCGAGCTGCGCCAGTACATCGTGGCCGGCAACAACGAGGAGCGGCCGTTCACCCGCGACCAGCGCCGCTGGGTGTACGCCTCGGCGAAGCAGCAGAACAACTACTTCGGCTTCGGCACGGACAACGACATCGAGTACACCCCCGGCTATCCGATCATCAAGCACCGGACCTTCGCTCGGGCGGTGCCGCCGTCCGCGCCCGAGGCGGGGCACGACGTGCGGCTGCCCTGCGCCAAGGTGCTCGGGTCGGCCCACGGCCGGGCCGGCGCGTTCCGGCCCGAGTCGGTGGTGAACATCTCCGGGATGAGTTTCGGGTCGCTCTCCGGCAACGCGGTCGCGGCGTTGAACCGGGGTGCGGCCCTGGCCGGCTGCCTGCAGAACATCGGCGAGGGCGGGCTGTCGCCGTACCACCGCAACGGCGGTGAACTGGTGTTCCAGATCGGCACTGCCTACTTCGGCTGCCGGGACGAGCACGGGCGGTTCAGCCTGGCGCGGCTGCGGGATCTGATCGCCGGGGCGCCCGTGCGGGCGCTGGAGATCAAACTCAGCCAGGGGGCCAAGCCGAGCCTGGGTGGGTTGCTGCCGGGGGCCAAGGTCTCCGCGGAGATCGCGGCAACCCGGGGAGTGCCCGTGGGGCGGGACTGCGTCAGCCCGTCCCGGCACGCCGAGTTCTCCGACTGCGACAGCCTGCTGGACTGGGTGGAGCTGCTCGCCGCCGAGACCGGGCTGCCGGTCGGCATCAAGTCCGCGGTCGGTGACCTGGGCTTCTGGCACGAGCTCACCGACCTGATGCGGGACACCGGGCGCGGCGTCGACTTCGTGACCGTCGACGGTGGCGAGGGCGGTACGGGCGCCGCCCCGCTGATCTTCACCGACTCCGTGTCCCTCCCCTTCCAGCAGGGCTTCTCCCGGGTCTACACCCTCTTCGCCGAGCGGGGCCTGCACGAGCAGGTGGCCTTCGTCGGCGCGGGCAAGCTCGGCCTGCCCGACAACGCCGTGGTCGCGTTCGCGCTCGGCTGCGACATGGTCAACGTCGGCCGGGAGGCGATGCTGGCGATCGGCTGCATCCAGGCGCAGAAGTGCCACACCGACACCTGCCCGACCAGCGTCGCCACCCAGAACGGGTGGCTGGCGCGCGGCCTGGACCCGGCACGCAAGGCGGTACGGGCGGCCAACTACATCCGGACGCTGCGCCGCGACCTGATGAAGGTGGCCGAGGCGTGCGGCGTCGAGCACCCCGGGCTGATCGGCACGGACTCGGTGGAGTTCCTGGACGGCCGCACCGGCTCCACGCCGCTGCACGAGGTCTACGGCTACCAGCCGGAATGGGGGCTCCCGTCCGCCGACGACCGGGCGGCGATCGTCCGCCTGATGACCGGCGAGGCGCCGCAGGGCGGCAGCGCCCCGCCGTCGCCGACCGCGGTCGGCTGACCCGCCCACCACCTACGCCGGGGGCAGGGAGCGACGCCGCACCGGCCGGGCCGGCGGAAAAATCGGCGGCGGACGGCGGCTCCTCTCCCCTATCGTCGGCCGGTGCTGATCAGACGCGAAGCCCCCGCCGACGTCGACGCCATCCGCGCGGTGCACGTCGCCGCCTTCGCCGCGCCGGACGCGCCGGACGCCACCCCGGTCGAGGCCACCCTGGTCGACGCGCTCCGCGCCGACGAGGGCTGGCTGCCGGCCCTGTCCCTGGTGGCAACCGACCCGCAGGGGCAGGTGGTGGGGCACGTCGTCTGCACCCGGGGCTGGGT
>NZ_SMKG01000183.1 GCF_004348525.1 Micromonospora sp. 15K316
GGTGGCGGGTGGTGGGGTCGCGGTGGCGACGCTCGCGGAGGCGGCGTCGCGGACGATCTCGCGCGGCACGAGTCGGCCCGAGCGGTAGCCGATGCCGATTCCGGCGATCAGTACGAAGATCGCGCCGAAGGTCTGCAGTGAGCCGACCAGCGCGCCGCCGAGGCCCAGCAGCGGCGCGGCGATCATCAGCATCACCCCGTCGCCCATGCTGAACGTGCCGGACCGGGACACCGCCCAGCCGGTGAGGAACCAACCGACGCTGTAGCAGGTCGCCCCGATCAGTACCAACATCCGGGCGGTGGTACCGAAGACGGGCGTCTGCTCCTCCAGCCCGGCGAAGGGAAGCATCAGGACCGTACCGGCGATGCTCACCAGCAGACCCGCCGCGGCACCCCGGCGGCTCCGGGTCGCGGCGAGGAGCCCGGTGAGGGCCAGCAGGGCGAGCAGTCCGAGCCAGATCGCGGCCACCCACCCGACCAGGTAGAGCGGCCGGCCGTCGGCCGGGTACGGGTCGTTGCCCACCCCGCCGTCGCTGGCCATCGCGACCACGCCGTACAGCACGGCGTACGCGGGCAGCAGCCAGACCGCGGCGCGGGCGAACCGGCGTACCGACCAGGCCCAGCTCGCGTTGGTCGCCGGTCCCGCCGACGTCGGCTCACCGGCGAAGGGCAGCACCCCGAACCCACCGCCGGTACGCCGGGTGCCGAGCGGTCCGGTCGGGTCGTGCGCGCCGCGCACCGGGGCCGAGGACCATATCCGCTTCGCCGGGTCCTTCATGCGCCACCTCGCTCCCACGAGCGGTGCGGGACACGCCGGGGCGCCCCGATGCCTGGTCACCACCCGTCCTCGGACCGATCGTGGCAGCGATCCGGGCAGGAATGAGGGGTTTTCGCGTTATTCCTCGACCCCACCGGCGCCCACGGCAGAACAATCGGCACATGCGCCAGCCAGGCCCGGACCGGCTGGTCCGCGGATCGGGCGCAGTCCGGTCCCCGGCCGGGTGCGGCCGGCCCCCAGCCCGGACGCGGCCGGCCCCCAGCCCGGACGCGGCCGATCCCCAACTCGGGGGCGCGGAAGCCTCCGCCCAACGCAGAGGCCTGCGCCAAACACGGAGGCTCAGCCGGAAGCGGTGGCCACGCCCGGATCGCGGGTCGTGACCCATGATCGACTCGAGATCCTTGATGTCGCGGTGTCCAAGGCCCGTTGATACCGCGACATCAAGGAAGCCGAGTCGATCATGCCGAGAACTGGTTGGCGGTCGGCGAGGGAAATGACGAGGGTCGCCAGGCGTACTTCCCGTGGGAATCAGCCTGGCGACCCTCGTCGCAGGTGTGCGCTCAGCCGCGCTCGCGCTGGTCGGCCGGATCGTTCACCAGGTTCGCCGGGGAGACCGGCTCCGGCGCGGGCAGCCCCTGCGGGCTGCCACCGGTGGCCTGCGCCTCGGCGACGCGTACCTCGTCGTGGATCTCCTGCGCCGCGGCGGCCGCGGCCTGCGCCGCCTCCGCCGCCTCGCGCTCGACGGCGCTCGCGTGCTCCGCCGCCTCCGGTACGGGCTCGTCCCCCACCATCCGGCTCAACCCGCCGAGCGCGCCGCCCATCCCTTCGAGGGCCTTGGTCAACTCGGCCGGCACGATCCAGACCTTGTTGGCGGTGCCGTTGGCGATCTGCGGCAGGGCCTGGAGGTACTGGTAGGCGAGCACCTTCTGGCTCGGGTTCGCCTGGTGGATGGCGTCGAAGACGGTACGGATCGCCTTCGCCTGACCTTCGGCCTGGAGGATCCGGGCCTGCCGGTCGCCGTCGGCGCGCAACACCGCGGCCTGCTTCTCACCCTCGGCGGTGAGGATCTGCGCCTGCTTGTGCCCCTCGGCGTTGAGGATGGCGGCCCGGCGGTCCCGCTCGGCGCGCATCTGCTTCTCCATCGAGTCGCGGATGCTCGGCGGCGGCTCGATCGCCTTGATCTCGACCCGGGTGACCTTGATCCCCCAGCGGCCGGTGGTCTCGTCCAGCACCCCGGAGAGGTGGCGGTTGATCTCCTCGCGGCTGGTCAGCGCCCGCTCCAGATCCAGCGAGCCGATGACGTTCCGCAGCGTGGTGACCGTCAGCTGCTCGATGGCCTGGATGAAGTTGGAGATCTCGTAGGTCGCCCGGACCGAGTCGATCACCTTGTAGTAGAGCACCGTGTCGATCGAGACGACCAGGTTGTCGGAGGTGATCACCGGCTGCGGTGGGAAGCTGACCACCTGCTCCCGCATGTCGACCTTGGTGCGTACCGCGTCGATGAACGGCACCAGCAGGTTGAGGCCCGGGTTGAGGGTGCGCTTGTACTTACCCAGCCGCTCGACCACGTCCTGGCGCTGCTGCGGCACGATCCGCACCGCCTTGGCCAGCGTCACCACGGCGATCAACGCCACGGCGATCACCAGCACGGTTATCGCTGTCATTCCCGTCACCCTCCCGCTTCCGGCGACTCGCCGGACGTAACGTCGTCGTCCTGCCACACCAGGGCGGTCGCGCCCCGGACCTTTATCACCCGCACCCGCCGACCGGGCTCGAACGACTGCGTCGCGTCGTACGACCGCGCGGTCCACAGCTCACCGTCGATCTTGACCAGGCCGTGCTCGACGTCGACCCGCTCCAGCACCAGCGCGGTCGCCCCCTCGATCGCCTCGACCCCGAAGGGCTGCTCGCCGCTCTCCAGCGCCGAGCGCCGGTGCCGCCTGATCACCGGCCGGACCACCGTCAGGGTGAGCGCGGAGACCCCGGCGAAGACCAGCGCCTGCACGGGCGTCGGCGCACCGAGCGCCGCCGCACCGGCCGCGGCGAACGCGCCGGCCGCGAACATGATCAGGAAGAGGGTCGTCGTGAAAACCTCGGCGACCGCCAGCAGCACACCCAACACGATCCACAGCACGGCGTCCACCCCTCGATCGTGACACGCAAATGCACGCGCGGCTGCCCCGCGATGATCAGTAAGCTCGGCGGCGTCCGCGCCGGGCACCCGGCCGCGCGCCCACCCCCCCCAGCGAGCGAGGAGAACCCGTGTCCCTGCTGCCCGGAACCGTCCGTCAGGTCGACCTCCTGGTCGCGCAGGCGCAGTCGGCGGGTCGCGCGCCGTCGCTGGTGATGGGCGTGGTCCGCGACGGGTCGCTGGCGCACGTCGCCACCGCCGGCGGGCACCCCGCCGCCCACCCGGATCTGCAGTACCGGATCGGCTCGATCAGCAAGACGATGACCGCCACGATGATCATGCAGGAACGCGACGGGGGCCGGCTGGGCCTCGGCGACCCGCTGGAGAAGCACCTGCCCGGCACCGGCGTCGGCACGCTCACCCTGCGCCAGCTCCTCGGGCACGCCGGCGGGCTGCAACGGGAACCGGAGGGCCAGTGGTGGGAGCGGTCCGAGGGCGCCGACCTCGCGACCCTGCTGAGCGGGGTGGACGCGGCCAAGATCGCCTACCCGCCGCACCGCGCGTACCACTACTCGAACCTGGCGTACGGGCTGCTCGGCGGGGTGCTGGAGCGGATCACGGGAACCTCCTGGGCCGAGCTGCTCCGCCGGCGGATCCTCGACCCGCTGGGTCTGCGGCGCACCACCTACGCGGCCACCGAGCCGTTCGCCCGCGGGTACGTGGTACACCCGTGGCACGGCACCCTCCGGGAGGAGCCGCGTACCGACACCGGCGCGATGGCCCCGGCCGGGCAGCTCTGGTCCACCATGGCGGATCTCGCCCGCTGGGCGGCGTTCCTCGCCGACCCGGCGCCCGAGGTCCTCGACCCGGAGACGCTGACCGAGATGTGCGCGCCGGTCGTGATGAGCGACCTCGACTCGTGGACCGGTGGACACGGCCTCGGCCTGGAGCTCTACCGCGACGGCGACCGCGTCTACGTCGGCCACGGCGGCTCGATGCCCGGTTACGTGTCCGCCCTGGCGGTGCACCGTCCGAGCCGTACCGCCGTGGTGGGCTTCGCCAACGCGTACGGCTTCGGGATCGGCGGCCTCGGGCGGCGCATCCTCAGCACCGTGCTCGACACCGAGCCGCCGCTGCCTCCCGCCTGGCGGCCGACGACCGTGGCGCCGTCGACCGGTGTCACCGACGTGACCGGCCGCTGGTGGTGGATGGGCGTGCCCCTCGACGTCCGCTGGGACGAGGCCGCCGGCGAGCTGGAGGTGCTCATGCGCGGCGAGCGGCAGAACCGGTTCGTCGCCGAGGGGCCGGACCGTTGGCGGGGCTGCTCCGGCCCGGAGCACGGGGAGGTCCTCTCGGTGCTGCGGGACGACACCGGCGCCGTCGTGGCGCTCGACATCGCCACCTTCGTCTTCACCCGCACGCCCGACCAGGAACCCTGACGACGAACCGGGCACGCCGACCGAGCGGGCGGCCGTGGCGGCGACCGCCGCCGCCCGGTTCAGTCGGTCGCCGGCTCCGTGACGAAGTCGATGAGACGCTCCATCGCGTTGATGAGCGGCGTCTCCACGTCGGCGAAGCTGTCGACCCGGGACAGGATGTGCCGCCACATGTCGGCCGGTTCGGCCACGCCCAACGCGGCGCAGACCCCCTCCTTCCAGGGACGGCCCGGCGGCACCACCGGCCACGCCGCGATACCCAGCGCCGCCGGCTTCACCGCCTGCCACACGTCGACGTACGGGTGGCCGGTCACCAGCACGTGCGGCGAGGTCACCTTCGCCACGATCCGGCTCTCCTTCGAGCCCGGCACCAGGTGGTCGACGAGCACACCGAGCCGCCGCCCCGGCCCCGGGGCGAACGCCCGCACCTCCGCGTCGAGGGCGTCGATCCCGTCCAGCGGCTCGACCACCACGCCCTCGACGCGCAGGTCGTCGCCCCAGATCCGCTCGACCAGCGCGGCGTCGTGCACGCCCTCGACCCAGATCCGGCTCGCCTTCGCCACCTGGGCCCGCACGTCGTCCACGGCGATCGAGCCGGACGCGGTCCGGCGGCGCGGCGCGGGGGCCGGCGTCCGGACCGGGCGCCGCAGGGTCACCGCCGCCCCGTCGAGCAGGAACGCGGCCGGCAGCAGCGGGAAGTTGCGTCGGCGGCCGTGCCGGTCCTCCAGCACCACCGCACCGGACTCGAAGCCCACCACCGCGCCGCAGAACCCGGAGTCGGCGTCCTCGACCACCAGGTCGGGCTCCGCGTCGACCTCCGGTACGACCTTGCGCCGCCGCCAGTTCCCCGCCAACACGTCGCTCTCGTACCGCCGCGCCATGTGGATCACGCTAGCCGCCGGCGGCGCACCCGACACGCCGACACACCGACCTCGGCGTACGGCACGGCCCCCCCGGGGCGTTCCGTCCGGCGGCAGCACGGGATACCAGGGACGAAACGCGCCCGACAGCGGGCCATCAACGCATGATCGACGGGAGCTGACGGGTCGGCACGGAGGCGGCGAAGCGGGCAGTTCGGCGCAGGCCACGCCGCCGCACCGGCAGCCGAGACACAGCCGGTCGTCACCACGTACCCTTTCGGCATGTCCACCCCCGCAACGGGCGCGGCGACGCTGACGCCCCGCCGGTCGAGCCGGTTCGTTGCCTGGGTACGCGCGTGGCGCGCCGGGTTGGTGCCCTTCGACGAGGTCGCGGACGCGATCGCCGGTGACGAGGAGCACCTGGTCGCGGACGCCCCCGGCACCTGGACCGACGTCCCGCTGGGCGAGGCGCTGCCCGTCCTGGCCAAGGTGTCGCCCGACGAGATCCGCCTGGTGCTGCCCGCGCCCGGCGACCCGCGCGGGCTGCCCGGCCCGGGCGACTTCACCGGCGCCGCGCTCGACGTCGGCGAGGCGGTGGTGGCCGGCAGCCTCGGGCTGATCCCGCAGGTGCGCACGCACACCTCGGGCTCCGGCGACACCTTCGAGACCGTGCTCTGGCAGGTCTACCCGCTGCCCGCCAACGCGCCGGCGGCCTCGCTGACCCTGCCCGGCGCCGCCGAGGCGGAGGCCGAACTCGCCGCCGCGCTGGCCGAGACGACCGCCGCGCTGACCCGCCTCGACGTGGCCCAGTGGCGGCCCGAGCTGGCCGGGGCGCTGGAGGCGTTGCGCCGCCCCGACGGCACCACCGACCTGCCGCCCGGCTTCGACCCGCGCGCCCGCCGGCTCTTCGCCCGGGCGGCCGTCCTGGACCGGGTGCTCGCCCTGGCCGGTCACGCGGCCCCGGGCGGCGCGATCAACAACTACGAGGCCCAGCAGCGCGACGCGGCGCTGCGCCCGTTGACCACGGCCTGCCGGCAGGCCCTGGTGGCCGCCTGCAACGCCCCGCTGCGTCCCTGACCGGCGCCGGCCGCGGCACATCGCCGCCGGGGCCCGGGCGGAGATCCTGACGTCCGGCGGGACCGCCGGTCGCCGCGGGCGCGGGTCGGGCAGGGACCCGTCCGGGCGGTCACGGTGGCCGCCGGTCGCACCGGCGCCACCGCCGACCCGCCGGGTCAGACCTCGTCGATCAGGTCCGCCACCGAGTCGACGATCCGCGACGGACGGTACGGGTAGCGCTCCGCCTCGGCCCGGGTGCTGATCCCGCTCAGCACGAGGATCGTCTCCAGACCGGCCTCCAGGCCGCACAGGATGTCGGTGTCCATCCGGTCACCGATCATCGCGGTGCTCTCCGAGTGCGCGTTGATCGTGTTCAGCGCCGACCGCATCATCATCGGGTTCGGCTTCCCGACGAAGTACGGCTCGATACCGGTCGCCTTGGAGATCATCGCCGCGACCGAGCCGGCGGCGGGCAGCGCGCCCTCCACCGACGGACCTGTCACGTCGGGGTTCGTGCAGATGAACCGCGCCCCGTCGTTGATCAGTCGGATCGCCTTGGTGATCGCCTCGAAGCTGTAGGTGCGGGTCTCCCCCAGCACCACGTAGTCCGGCGCGAAGTCGGTCAGCACGTAGCCGACCGCGTGCAGCGCCGTGGTGAGTCCCGCCTCGCCGATGACGTACGCCGTGCCGCCCGGACGTTGCTCGCCGAGGAACTGGGCGGTGGCCAGCGCCGACGACCAGATCGCCTCCTCCGGCACGTCCAGCCCCATCCGGCCGAGCCGGGCCTGCAGGTCGCGCGGGGTGTAGATCGAGTTGTTGGTCAGCACCAGGAACGGCTTGCCGGAGGCGCGCAGCCGCTTCACGAACTCCGGCGCGCCGGGCACGGGCTGGCCCTCGTGCACCAGCACACCGTCCATGTCGGTGAGCCAGCTCTCCACGGGCTTGCGGTCAACCATCAGGTGCTCCCAGGGGGTTCGGTCGGGGGGCGGTTCGGTGTCAGGGGCGGCGCGGCGGCACGCAGCAGACCGCCGGGCAGCTGTCCCAGAGCGGCAGTTCGCCGAGGCGTCGACGCAGCTTCGCGCCGTCCGGGTCGGTCCGCTCGGCGACCAGTTCCCGGACCATCGCGACGAAACGCGGATCGACGCCGGGAGTGGCCGCCCGGGCGAAGTCCAGACCGAGCCGCTTCGCCGTCTCCCGCGCCTCCGTGTCCAGGTCCCAGACCACCTCCAGGTGGTCGGAGACGAAACCGATCGGGCTGATCACCACGCTCGTGGTGCCCGTCTCGGCGAGCGCGGCCAGGTGGTCGTTGACGTCCGGCTCCAGCCACGGCACCTGGGGCGGGCCCGAACGGCTCTGCCAGACCAGGTCGTACGGCAGGTCGGGCGCGGCGGCCGCGGCCACCAGCCGGGCGGTCTCCCGCAGCTGGGCCTCGTAGCGGCCGCCGTGTGGGCCGGCGCTGGCCGCCATCGAGACGGGCACCGAGTGCGCGGTGAAGACCAGCCGGGTGCTGTCCCGTTTCGCCGGGTCGAGCTCACCGAGCGCGGCACGTACCGCGTCGGCGTGCGGCTCGACGAAGCCCGGGTGGTCCCAGAACTGGCGCAGCTTCTCGATCATCGGCGCGTCCGGGCCGACGGCGGCGCGGGCCGCCGCCAGGTCCTCCTGGTACTGCCGGCAGGAGGAGTAGCCGCCGTACGCGCTGGTGACGAAGGCGAGGGCGTTGGTGACGCCGTCGTCGCGCATCCGGGTCACGGTGTCGGCGAGCATCGGGTGCCAATTGCGGTTGCCCCAGTAGACCGGAAGATCCACGCCATGGGCGGCGAAGTCGGCACGGATCGCCGCCAGCAGGTCACGGTTCTGCTGGTTGATCGGGGAGACCCCGCCGAAGTGCTGGTAGTGCTCGGCGACCTCGGCCAGCCGCTCCGGCGGCACACCGCGACCCCGGGTGACGTTCTGCAGGAACGGCAGCACGTCCTCGGGCCGCTCCGGCCCCCCGAAACCCACCAACACCACCGCGTCGTACGCCATGGCTCCCATTCTTCCCCGCGGCCCGGACGCCGGAGACGACGCCCCCGCCACCGGGTGCCCCCGGTCGCGGCGAGGGCACCCTACGCCCGGTCAGGCGCCGAGGGCGTGGTAGCCGCCGTCGACGTGCACGATCTCGCCCGTGGTGGCCGGGAACCAGTCCGACAGCAACGCCAGGCACGCGCGGGCGGCCGGCTCCTGGTCGGTGAGGCTCCAGCCCAGCGGGGCACGCTCGGTCCAGGCGTCCTCGAACTGCTCGAAACCGGGGATCGACTTCGCGGCCATGGTGCGCAGCGGGCCGGCCGAGACGAGGTTGCTGCGGATGCCCTGCTTGCCGAGGTGCAGCGCCAGGTAGCGGGAGGCCGACTCCAGCCCGGCCTTGGCCACCCCCATCCAGTCGTAGACCGGCCAGGCCTTCGTCGCGTCGAAGGTGAGACCGACCACCGCGCTGCCCGGGGACATGAGCGGCAGCGCCGCCACCGCCAGGGACTTGTAGGAGTACGTCGAGACGTGGACCGCGGTGGCCACGTCCTCCCACGGCGCGTCGAGGAAGCCGCCGCCGAGGCAGCTCTGCGGGGCGAAGCCGATCGAGTGGACCACCCCGTCCAGGCCGTCGACGTGCTCGCGCACCTTGTCGGCGAGCCCGGCGAGGTGCTCGGTGTTCGTCACGTCGAGTTCGATCACCGGGGCCGGCTCGGGCAGCCGCTTGGCGATCCGCTCCACCAGGGAGAGCCGCCCGAAGCCGGTCAGCACGACCTGGGCGCCGTTCTCCTGCGCGAGC
Source organism: Micromonospora sp. 15K316 (assembly GCF_004348525.1). Lineage (GTDB taxonomy): Bacteria > Actinomycetota > Actinomycetes > Mycobacteriales > Micromonosporaceae > Micromonospora. The sequence continues at coordinate 9,064 of NZ_SMKG01000183.1, forward strand.
TTCGCCACCGAGAAGGCGATCGAGGCGTCGGTGATGACGCCGGTGATCAGCAGCCGCTTACCGGCCAGCAGTCCGGACATGCCGGGTTCCTCCGTCCTGTGTGGTGATCTGGGTCAGTGGCCCATGCCCAGGCCACCGTCGACCGGGATCACGGCGCCGGACACGTAGCCGGCACCGTCCCCGGCCAGCCAGGTGACCACGGAAGCGACCTCGTCCGGGTGGGCCATCCGGCCGGCCGGGATGGACTTGCGGATCTCCGCCTTGCGCTCGTCGGAGAGCACGGCAGTCATGTCCGTGTCGATGAAGCCCGGCGCCACCACGTTCGCGGTGATGTTGCGGCTGCCCAGCTCGCGGGTGATCGAGCGGGCCACCCCGACCAGGCCGGCCTTGCTGGCCGCGTAGTTCACCTGACCGGCGCCGCCGGCGAGGGCGACCACCGAGGAGACGAAGATCATGCGGCCCCAGCGGGCGCGGAGCATCTTGGTCGAGGCGCGCTTGGCGCAGCGGAACGCGCCGGTCAGGTTGGTGTCCAGGACCTTGGTGAACTGCTCCTCGGACATCCGCAGGAGCAGCGTGTCGTCGGTCATGCCGGCGTTGGCGACCAGCACCTCGACCGGGCCCAGCTCCGCCTCGATCGCGGTGAAGGCGGCCTCCACCGACTCGGCGTCGGTGACGTCGCAGCGTACGCCGAAGAAACCCGCCGGGGCCTCCCCGCTGCGGTAGGTCACCGCCACCCGGTCGCCCTGCTTGGCGAAGGCCTGCGCGACGGCCAGGCCGATCCCCCGGTTGCCACCGGTCACCAGCACGGTACGGGCCACGATTCCCCCTTGCGACGTCACGAGCGCGGACGGGACGGAGCCTAGGCGTTACCGGCAGGTAAGCGCTAACCGGAGTGCCGTGTCACACCTGGGTACGACCCTCGGGATGGCTCTGCGGGGGCACGACCGGAGCGGCCTGCCGAACTACGCTGCGTGGGATGGATCGCAGTTCCGTCCGCGCCGCCGTGGCGGCCCTCCGCCGCGCCGTGGCCGGGCCGGACTACCCCGCGATCCGTCCGCCGCTGCGGCGCCGGCCCCGCGCGGCCGCCGTCGTGCGGACGGTCGGGCTGCTGGCGCTGATCGGGTTGGCTCTGGTCACCGTGGCGTTCCTGCTCGACTCGCGGAAACTGCCCGCCGCCACCGCCTGGCTGATCGCGGTGCTCACCGTCGCGCCGCTGCCGCTCCTGCTGACCCGTCCGCTGTGGGCCTGGCGGGTCATGTTCGTCGGGCAACTGTTCGGCACCTTCAACCGGCAGTCGACGGAGGCCTGGCCGTGGAACCCCACCCAGGTCCTCGTCATCCTCGTCGTGTTGATCGTCGTGGCCGCCCGGGTCGACCGCGCCGTGCTGGTCTGGATCGGCCTGTTCAGCCTCATCCCGGTCTGGATCTTCGTCCCACCGGCCAACCAGGTGGCCATCTGCCTGCTCTTCGTCGTGCTGCTCATCGTCGGCGACCTGGTGCGCCGCAACACGCACACCCGGCGGGCGCTCGCCGAGCAGGCCGAGCTGAGCGAGCTGGAGAAGGCCCGGCGGGCGGTGCTGGAGGAGCGCACCCGGATCGCCCGGGAGATGCACGACGTGGTCGCCCACCACATGTCGATGATCGCCGTGCAGGCGGAGACCGCTCCGTACCGGCTCGACGCGGTGCCCGAGCCGGCGCGCGACGAGTTCGCCGCCATCGCCGACTCCGCCCGTGCCGCGCTCACCGACATGCGCCGGCTGCTCGGCGTGCTGCGCAGCGAGTCGGAGCAGGCGCAGACCGTCCCGCAACCCGGCCTCGCGGACGTGCCCGCCCTGGTGGACTCCGCCCGTCGGGCCGGCATGGCGGTGACCCTCGGCGAGGACGTGCCCGTCGACCCGCCGGCCCCGGTCGGGCTGGCCGCGTACCGCGTCGCGCAGGAGGGGCTGGCCAACGCCGCCCGGCACGCGGCGGGCGCGGCCGTGCGCGTCACGCTGCGCACTCACGACGGGACACTGGTCGTCCGGGTGTCGAACGCCGCCGGCGGCGCCCCGGCCGGGCCGGACCGGACCGGCGGCGGGCACGGGCTGACCGGCATGCGCGAGCGGTCCGTCGCCCTCGGCGGTACGTTCACCGCCGGTGTCACCGACGACGGCGGCTACGCGGTCGAGGCGGTGCTGCCGTACACCGACGAGGAGGAGACGTCATGATCCGGGTGCTGATCGCCGACGACCAGGCGATGGTGCGCCAGGGCTTCGGCGCGCTGCTCGCCGCCCAGCCGGATCTGCTGGTGGTCGGCGACGCGGCGGACGGCGCGCAGGCGGTCGCCGCCGCCCGCCGACTCGACCCCGACGTGGTGCTCATGGACGTCCGGATGCCGGTGCTGGACGGGCTGGCCGCAACCCGCAAGCTGCTCGGCGACAACCCCGCACAGCGACCCCGGGTGCTCATCCTCACCACCTTCGACCTGGACGACTACGTCTACGAGGCGCTCCGCGCCGGGGCGAGCGGCTTCCTGCTCAAGGACGCGCCGGCCGCCGACCTGGTGCACGCGGTGCGGGTGGTGGCGGCCGGCGACGCCCTGCTCGCCCCGGCGGTGACCCGCCGGCTGATCGCCGAGTTCGCGGCCCGCCCGGAGCGGCACCGACCCCGCCCCACCGAGCTGGCCGCGCTGACGCCGCGCGAGACCGAGGTGTTGCGGCTGATCGCCCGGGGCCGGTCCAATCAGGAGATCGCCGCCGACCTGGTGGTCGCCGAGCAGACCGTGAAGACCCACGTCGGCCGCATCCTGACGAAGCTGCGCCTGCGGGACCGGGCGCAGGCGGTGGTGCTGGCGTACGAGACCGGGTTGGTCGCCGCCGGCGAGTAGCCCCCCGGTACCGGGGCAGAAAACCCTCCCCGGGGTGACGCC
>NZ_SMKG01000184.1 GCF_004348525.1 Micromonospora sp. 15K316
GGGCGGGACCGGTGGGCGGCCCGAAGCCGCCGGCGGTGGGTGGAGGCCCACCGGCCGGCGGCGTCGGGTACGACGGGGGTTGCGTCACGCTGGCAAGTGTTACAGGTTGCCGCGCATCTCCTGCTCACGCTCGATGGCCTCGAACAGGGCCTTGAAGTTGCCCTTGCCGAAGCCGAGCGAGCCGTGCCGCTCGATCAGCTCGAAGAAGACGGTCGGGCGGTCCTGCACCGGCTTGGTGAAGATCTGGAGCAGGTAGCCGTCCTCGTCCCGGTCGACCAGGATCTTGCGGGCCTTCAGCTCCTCGATCGGCGCCCGCACGTCGCCGATCCGGGCACGCAGCTCCGGGTCGTCGTAGTACGAGTCCGGGGTGTCCAGGAACTCGACGCCGGCGGCGCGCATCGCGTCGACGCTGGCCAGGATGTCGTTGGTGGCGACGGCGATGTGCTGGGCGCCGGGGCCCTGGTAGAACTCCAGGTACTCGTCGATCTGCGACTTCTTGCGGGCGATCGCCGGCTCGTTGAGCGGGAACTTCACCTTGCGGGTGCCGTTGGCGACCACCTTGCTCATCAGCGCCGAGTAGTCGGTGGCGATGTCGTCGCCGACGAACTCGGCCATGTTGGTGAAGCCCATGACGCGCTTGTAGAACTCCACCCACTCGTCCATCCGGCCGAGCTCGACGTTGCCGACCACGTGGTCGACGGCCTGGAAGAAGCGCTTCGGCTGGATGCCGGCGTCGATCATCGGCTGCCGGTCCACGATCGGGCCGCGCGCCACGAAACCGGGCAGGAACGGTCCGGTGTACCGGGAGCGGTCGACCAGGGTGTGCCGGGTGTCGCCGTAGGTGGCGATGGCCGCCGTCCGGACGGTGCCGTGCTCGTCGCTCACGTCGTGCGGCTCGACGAGACCGGTCGCGCCCTGGGCGGTGGCGTGCGCGTACGCGGCGTCGACGTCCGGCACCTCCAGGGCGATGTCGCTGATGCCGTCGCTGTGCTTGGTGACGTGCTCGGCGCCCTCGGCGTCCGGGCGGACCACGCCGGTCAGCACGAACCGGGCGGAGCCGCTGGTCAGCACGTACTGGGCGTGGTCCCGGTAGCCCTGCTCGGGGCCGCGGTACGCCACGCAGGTCATGCCGAACGCGGTCGAGTAGTAGTGCGCCGCCTGCTTGGCGTTGCCGACCAGGAAGTGCACGTGGTCGAGGCCCCGTACCGGGAAGGGGTCGCGGGTGATGTCGTGGTCGACGGCGCCGATGAGCCGGTCGACATCGACCGTGTCGTCGCCGGACTGGGGTCGGTCGATCGCCTGGGTCATGGGGGTCTCCCTTGCGTACCGGCCGGCCTCGTGGGCCGCCGTGCCTGCTTTGTGCCGAGGATCGCGGTGCCGCCGAGCATTGGGCAATAGTTCGCCGAAATGCTGGTCAGCTTGTGCATTGCGTAAAGTGAAACCCCATGAACACTGGTCAGGATGTCCAGCTCGACGACCTGGACGCGCGGTTGATCGAGCTGCTCGCCGAGGAGCCCCGGATCGGGGTGCTGGAGTGCTCGCGGCGACTCGGCGTGGCCCGCGGGACCGTCCAGGCACGCCTCGACAAGCTGGCTGCCCGGGGCGTCATCGCCGGCTTCGGCCCCGAGATCTCACCCGCGGCCATCGGGTTCGGAGTGACCAGCTTCGTCACCCTGGAGATCAGCCAGCGGCACGGGCACGACCCGGTCACCGCCCACCTCGCCGGCATCCCCGAGGTGCTGGAGGCGCACACCATCACCGGCTCCAGCGACCTGCTCTGCCGGATCGTCGCCCGGTCGAACACCGACCTCCAGCGGGTGATCGACCAGATCGTCTCCTCCGAGGGGATCACCCGCGCCTCGACGATCATCGCCCTGGCCGAGCAGATCCCCTACCGCACGCTCCCGCTGGTCCGCTCCGCCGCCCGCCGCTGAGCAGGGCCGCCGACGCCGGAGCCGCTGTCGACAGTGGCCGGAGCGGGATCCCCTGTTAACACCTTCGGCGGCAGAAAGCGCGGCGACACGGCGGTACGGGCGTATGGGAGCTACCTGATCGTGGCTACCGTGTGCGTGTGGCGAAGGGGAGGGGTCGAGGCGTACGGGTGGTGTTGCTGCTCGCGCTGATCGCCGTCATCGCCCTCTCCGCGACGGGAGTGTGGAACCCGTTCCCCGGGGTGTGGGACTGGGTCGACCGGAGCGAGCCGATCGCCGAGCCGGACGTGGTCTGGCAGCAGCGCATCGGTGGCACCCCGAAGAGCGTGACCATCGCCGGTGAGACAGTCGTCGTCGAGCAGCGCACCCGCGTCGAGGCGCGCGCCCTCGCCACCGGCGGCCAGCTCTGGGAGCGCAAGGCCGACTGGGCGGCCGTCGCCGGCGCCGACCGGAACGCGGTCGTCGTCGTGGGCAAGCTCCTGGTCAAGGGGTACGAGGTGCTCGACCCGACCACCGGCGTCACCCGGCGGCGGGACGACGACGCGGTGGCCGTCTGGACGTACCGCAACCTGCTGCTCGACGCGCGTTGCGTCGAGCCGACCGACTGCACGCTGAGCGCGTGGGACCCGCGCGGCACCAAGCCACTGTGGACGGCGTTCCTGCCCGGGGTGGGCAGCGGGCTCTTCGCGGACAATCCGGGGCTGCGCGGCACCCGGCGGCTCACCGCGCAGCGGCTCGACGAGGGGATCGCGGGCCCGGAGCCGGTGTCGCCGCTGCTCGGCTTCCCCGTCGACGGCCGGGTGCACGTGGTGGACACCGCCACCGGTGCCGTCCTGCAGAACGTCGAGCCGGGCCGGGAGGAACGCCTCTCCGTGGTCGGCGGGCGGTTGCTGCGCATCGCCGCCCGCTCGCAGGACGACAACTGCTACTTCGCCATCTCCGGCGTCGACCCGGCCACCGGCCGGGAGACCTGGCGCCGGGCGGGAATCAACCTGCGCACCGCCGAGAAGGCCGGCTGCGTACAGCGGGAGGACCCGCAGGGCGCGCGGAACGTGCTGATCGGGGTCGCGCCGGACGCCCGGGAGACGGTGCTCGACGGGTACGACGGCCGGTTGCTCTGGGTCGGCGCGGACCGCGAGAAGCTGCTCGCCGTCGACGACCGGTACGCGCTGGTCCGCTCGGCCGACAAGCGGACGATCATCGCCCGGGGGCTCGGCACCGACCGCACGCAGTGGACCCGGCCGGCGGGCGGCAAGGCGGGGGCGACCCTCACCCCGTACGCCGCGGTGATCGCCGACGAGAAGCCGTCCCGGCTGACCGCACTGGACCCACGTACCGGAAAGGAGCTGGCCGTGCTGCGCACCTCGGCGAACGCACTCGCGGTCGGTCCGGCCGGCATGGTGATCGGCGAGGGGCGGGAGATCGGCTACGTCCGGTTCGGTGCGACGGCGGGCGACGCGCCGAACCCACCGAGCGGCGGGGGCACGCCCGGCCCGGGTGGCAGCGCCCCGGCCCCCGGCGACGACGGCAGCTGCGGACCGAAACGTGAGCTCTGCCCCGACGGGACCAGCGGCTGACCGTCGGCGCCGCCGCCCACCTCCGGCACCGGGGGCCGCGCGATCGATCCGCCCGGGTCCCGGGTTCGGTGAGAGCGGCGTCCCAGCGGGGACCGGCGAGTGGGAATGATCGACCGGTCTGCCCTAGGCTTTCCGCTCATGAGCAGTGCCGCCGCCTTCTCGTACGCCCCCCTGCTGCCGACCGGCCCCGATCAGACGGAGTACCGCCTGATCACCGATGAGGGCGTCGACGTCGTGCACGGCCCGGGGGGTCGCCGGTTCCTCACCGTGGAACCGGCCGCGCTGACCGCGCTGACCGCCGAGGCGATGCACGACATCGCCCACTTCCTGCGCCCCGCGCACCTGGCCCAGCTGCGGTCGATCATCGACGACCCGGCCGCCTCGCCGAACGACCGGTTCGTCGCGCTCGACCTGCTGCGCAACGCCAACATCGCCGCCGGCGGTGTCCTGCCGATGTGCCAGGACACCGGCACCGCGATCGTGATGGGCAAGCGCGGCCGGCACGTGCTGACCGACGGCGCCGACGCCGAGGCGATCTCCCGGGGTGTCTGGCAGGCGTACACCCGGCTCAACCTGCGCTACTCCCAGCTCGCGCCGCTGACCATGTGGGAGGAGCGCAACACCGGCAGCAACCTGCCCGCGCAGGTGGAGCTCTACGCCGAGGACCCGGACGGTCACCCGGACGCCTACAAGTTCCTCTTCATGGCGAAGGGCGGCGGCTCGGCGAACAAGTCCTTCCTCTACCAGGAGACCAAGGCACTGCTGAACCCGACGCGGATGATGCAGTTCCTGGACGAGAAGCTGCGGCTCATCGGCACCTCGGCCTGCCCGCCGTACCACCTGGCCATCGTCATCGGCGGCACCTCCGCCGAGTACGCGCTGAAGACCGCCAAGTACGCCAGCGCCAAGTACCTCGACGCGCTGCCCACCTCCGGTTCGATGACCGCGCACGGCTTCCGCGACCTGGAGCTGGAGGCCCAGGTGCTGGAGCTGACCCGCGACTTCGGCATCGGCGCCCAGTTCGGTGGCCGCTACTTCTGCCACGACGTGCGGGTCGTCCGGTTGCCCCGGCACGGCGCCTCGTGCCCCGTCGCGATCGCGGTCTCCTGCTCCGCCGACCGGCAGGCCGTCGCGAAGATCACCCCGTCGGGCGTGTGGCTGGAGCGGCTCGAGACCGACCCCGCCCGCTACCTGCCCGAGGTCACCGACGCGCAGCTGGACACCTCCGAGGTCGTCCGCGTCGACCTGAACCGGCCGATGGACGAGATCCGCGCCGAGCTCTCCAAGTACCCGGTGAAGACCCGGCTGTCGCTCTCCGGCCCGCTGGTGGTGGCCCGGGACATCGCGCACGCGAAGATCGCCGAGCGGCTGGACGCCGGCGAGCCCATGCCGCAGTACCTGCGCGACCACGCCGTCTACTACGCCGGCCCGGCGAAGACGCCCGAGGGCTACGCCTCCGGATCGTTCGGCCCCACCACCGCCGGGCGGATGGACGCATACGTGGAGAAGTTCCAGGCCGCCGGCGGCTCGCAGGTGATGCTCGCCAAGGGCAACCGGTCCGCCCAGGTGACCCGCGCCTGCCAGCAGTACGGCGGCTTCTACCTCGGCTCGATCGGCGGGCCCGCCGCCCGGCTCGCCCAGGACTGCATCAAGCACGTCGAGGTGCTCGAATACGCGGAGCTGGGCATGGAGGCCGTCTGGAAGATCGAGGTGGAGGACTTCCCGGCCTTCATCGTCGTCGACGACAAGGGCAACGACTTCTTCGCCGAGGTGACCAAGCCGGTGCTGAGCATCGGCCGCCGCTGACCGTACCGACGGAAAAACGGCGCCGGGCACGAGCCCGGCGCCATTTTCGTGGCTGAGATCGAACGGGTGGTCGACGTCGGTGCGCCCGCCCCTGAGGGGTTCCCGGCGGGCGCACCGCCCCCGTCGGATGTCGGTGCGGACACCACACACCAAGACTGCGCCTCTCCACTGCCGATCCGCTCTCACATCGCTATCACCGGAGGAAGACCTTCTGTCAGCAGCGGGCTACGCTGCGATCGTTACGCCGGTTCGGACGGGAGCGGGAATGCGGTTCGGGATCCTGGGGCCCCTGCGGGTCGGTGCCGGCGAGGCCACCGTCACCGCCGGGCGCGACCGGATCGTGCTCGCCATGATGCTGCTGCGGGCCAACCGGATCGTGCCGGTGGAGGAGCTCGTCGACGCGGTCTGGGAGGAGCGCCCCCCGGCCACCGCCCGCGCCCAGATACAGACCTGCGTGTCCCGGCTCCGACGCCGGTTCGCCCAGCTCGGCGTGCCCCCGACCACCATCCTCAGCGATCCGGTCGGCTACGGCATCCGCACCGAGCCGGGCGAGGTGGACGCCGACGTGTTCGCCCGGGACGTCGACGCGGCCCGCGCCGCCCTCGTCGCCGGCCAGCCGGCGCAGGCGGTCCGCCACTTCCGGTCCGCGCTCGCGCTCTGGCGCGGGCCGGCGCTGAGCGGTATCACCAGCCGGAGCGTACGGCGGCGGGCGCAGGCCCTCGACGAGCAGGGGCTCGCGGCTCTCGAAGAGTGCGTGGACGTCGAGCTGCGCCTCGGCGACGCGGCTGAGATCCTGGACGTGCTGACCGAGACCGTGGCCCGGTACCCGCTCCGCGAGCGGCTCCGCGGCCAGCTCATGCTCGCCCTGTCGGCGGTCGGCCGGCAGGCGGACGCGCTCGCCGCGTACCGCGAGGGGCGGCAGCTCTACGCCGAGGAGCTGGGCATCGAGCCCGGGTTCGCGTTGCAGGAGCTACACCAGCGGGTGCTCGCCGGCGACCTGGCGCTGGCCGGTCCGGAGGTCCGTCCGCCCGCTCCGGTGCGTGGCCTGCCCCGGGCGATCAGCGACTTCACCGGCCGGCAGGAGACGCTGGCGCGGCTGGTCAAGGAGATCGAGGAGGACCATACCCGGGTCCAGCTCGTCGACGGGATGGCCGGCAGCGGTAAGACGACGCTGGCGATCCACCTCGCCACCGCGCTGGTCGACCGTTACCCCGACGCCCAGCTCTTCATCGACCTGCACGGGCACAGCGATCGGGTGCCGCTCCTTCCGGCGGCGGCGCTCGCCGCGCTGCTGCGCCAGCTCGGCGTGCCCGGCGAACGCATACCCGGTGACGTCGACGAGCGGGCCGCGCTCTGGCGTAGTGAGTTGGCCGACCGGCGGGCCGTGGTGGTGCTCGACAATGCGGCGTCGACCGCCCAGGTGGCGCCGCTGCTGCCCAGCGGTCCCGGCACCCTGACGCTGATCACGAGCCGGCGGCGCCTCACCGGGCTGGACGAGGGGCGACCCTCCTCGCTCGCCGTTCTCGACCCGGACGAGGGGGTCGAGCTGCTCGCGCGGGTGGCGGGCGTCGAGCGGGTCGAAGCCGAGCCGGAGGCCGCCGCCGAGGTGGTGCGCCGCTGCGGCTGCCTGCCGCTGGCGATCCGGCTCGCCGGGGCGCGGCTCGCGCACCGGCCCCGGTGGCGCATCGCCGACCTGGCCGCCCGGCTCGCCGCCGGTCGGGACGCCCTGACCGAGCTGGTGGCCGGCGACCGCTCCGTCGGGCAGGCCTTCGCCCTGTCGTACGCGCAGGTGACCCCGACCGCGCAGCGGATGTTCCGGCTGCTCGGATTGCACCCCGGTACCGGGTTCGACGCCGTGATCGCCGCCGCGCTGGCGGACGTGCCGCTGCCCGAGGCGCAGCACCTCCTCGACGAGCTGGTCGACGTGCACCTCGTCGACGAGCCGGAGCCGGGCCGGTTCCGCTTCCACGACCTGATGCGCGACTACGCCCGGCAGCTGACCGTCGAACCGGCGCGCGCCGCCGAGCGCTCGGCCGCGGTGGAGCGGATGTTGAACGTCTGCCTGCACCTGGCCCTGGTGGCCGCCGGGCAGGTCGAGCGGTCGGCGAGCCGGGCGCCGTTCCAGCGACCGCCGATGCTCCGGCCCGACCTGGTGGAGACGGGCGCACCGCCGGGCCGCGGGTGGTTCGAGGAGAACCGGTCGAACCTGACCGCCATGGTCCGGCTCGCGGAGGCGGAGGGTTGGTACGAGTACTGCTGGCAGCTGGCCTTCGCGGGGTGGAGCTACTGGTACTCGTCCGGCCACCCGGACGAGCTGATCGAGACGCACACGGTCGGGCTGCGGGCGGCGGAGCGTCTCGGCGACGAGGCCGCCATCGCCACGATGCACAACTACCTCGCCTCCGGGTACCACCGGCTGGCCCGCTACGGCGAGGCGCTGACCTCGATGGAGCTCGCCCTCAGCCTGCGGGAGCGGCTGGGCGACCCGTTGGGACGGGCCGGTACGCACAAGAACGTCGCGGCCGTCCACGCGTTCCTCGGCAACTTCTCGGCGGCGCTGTCCCACCTGACCGAGGCGTTGCACATCGTCCGGCGGGAGGGGCACGACGCCGGAGTCGTCGCGGTCTTCAACAATCAGGCGTCGGTCCTGCTGAGCGCCGGTCGGCTCGACGAGGCGTTGGCGGTGTCCCGCCGGCACCTGCTGCTGGCCCGGACGGCGGGCACCCTCTACGACAGCGCCAACGCGCTGGGACACATCGCGATGGCCCGGGCCAGGATGGGGCACGGCGAGCCGGCCCGCCGGAGGCTCCTGGCCGCGCTCGCGATCAAGCGCCGGCTCGGCAACCGGTACGGCGTCGGCGAGCTGCTCAACGAGATCGGCGTGCTGGAGCGGGCGGGCGGCCACCCGGAGGCGGCGATGGACCGGCACCGGGAGGCGTTGCGCGCGATGACGCAGGCCGCCGACCGCAACGGACAGTGTGTCTCGCGGAACCTGCTGGCCCGGGCGCTGCTCGACCAGGGGGACGCGGCCAGTGCGCTGGACCTGCACCGGCGGGTGCTTGCCGACGCCACCCGGCTCAACGCCCGCTACGAGCAGGCCCGCGCCCTGGACGGGATCGCCCGTTGCCTCTCCGGCACCGACCCGGCGGGCGCGCGGGCGCACTGGGTACGGGCGCTCGCGCTGTTCAGCGAGTTCGAGGCGCCGGAGCGGGACGAGGTGCGGCGGCGCCTGGCCGATCCGGAGTGAGGCGCTCGTCGCGATCATCTGCATACCGCCGTGCGGCGCGGCAGGATGGTACGCGTGACGAATCCAGACGTGCCGGGTTACCGGATCGAACGTGACTCGATGGGTGAGGTGGAGGTGCCCGCCGAGGCGCTGTGGCGGGCACAGACGCAACGCGCCGTGCAGAATTTCCCGATCTCGGGCCGGGGGATCGAACCGGCGCAGATCAAGGCGCTGGCCCAGATCAAGGGCGCGGCTGCGCAGGTCAACGGCGAGCTGGGAGTGATCGACGCGAACGTGGCGGCGGCGATCGCCGCGGCGGCGGCGCATGTGGCCGACGGCGGCTACGACGACCAGTTCCCGATCGACGTGTTCCAGACCGGCTCCGGCACGTCGTCCAACATGAACGCCAACGAGGTGATCGCGACGCTGGCCGGCCGGGAGTTGGGCCGTGACGTGCACCCGAACGACGACGTGAACGCCTCCCAGTCCAGCAACGACGTCTTCCCGTCCTCGATCCACCTGGCCGCCACCCAGTTCGTGGTGGAGGATCTGATGCCTTCGCTCCGGCAGTTGGCCGAGGCGCTGGAGGCGAAGTCGGCCGAGTTCGAGACCGTGGTGAAGGCGGGGCGTACGCACCTGATGGACGCCACCCCGGTGACCCTGGGGCAGGAGTTCGGCGGGTACGCGGCGCAGGTCCGCTACGGCCTCGAGCGGCTGGAGAGCGTGCTGCCCCGACTGGCCGAGCTGCCGTTGGGTGGAACCGCGGTGGGCACCGGCATCAACACCCCGCTCGGCTTCGCCGCCGCGGTGATCGGCAAGCTGCGCGAGTCGACCGGCCTGCCGCTGACCGAGGCGCGCAACCACTTCGAGGCGCAGGGCGCCCGGGACGCGCTGGTCGAGACGTCCGGCCAGCTCCGGACCATCGCGGTCGGGCTCTACAAGATCGCCAACGACATCCGCTGGATGGGCTCCGGGCCCCGAGCCGGCCTGCGCGAGCTGCGCATCCCCGACCTCCAGCCCGGCTCGTCGATCATGCCGGGCAAGGTGAACCCGGTCGTCGCCGAGGCGATGCGGCAGGTCTGCGCGCAGGTCATCGGCAACGACGCCGCGGTGGCGTTCGCCGGCAGCCAGGGCGACTTCGAGTTGAACGTCATGCTGCCCGTGATGGGCCGCAACCTGCTGGAGTCCATCAAGCTGCTGGCCGCGTCGAGCCGGCTCTTCGCCGACCGCCTGGTGGCCGGGCTGGTCGCGGACGCCGAGGTGGCTCTGGCGTACGCCGAGGGCTCGCCGTCGATCGTCACCCCGCTCAACCGCTACCTGGGGTACGACGAGGCCGCCTCGATCGCCAAGGAGGCGCTCGCGAAGCAGATCTCGATCCGTGAGGTGGTGCTCTCCCGCGGGCACGTGGAGTCGGGGAAGCTCACCGAGACCCAGCTCGAGGAGGCGCTCGACCTGCTCCGGATGACCCACCCCTGAATGCCGCGCGTCCCGTCTCGCGGCCTGCTGCCGACCCTGGACCGGGGACCTGGTGCGGGCAGCCTTTGGAACTGAGTCGTCTGCGTCATCATCCCGGCCGGGTGCGTGACCTCCGGGCCGGGTGCGTGACCTCCTGGCCGGGTGCGTGACTTTCCGGCCGGGTGCGTGACCGCTCTTGCCCGGCCGGGAGAGTCCCGCTTGCCCGGCCGGGCAAGAGCGGCCCTCGCGGTGCGGGTGCGGCGCAGTGGGCGATCTGACCCGTGCCGGGAGCTACGCCTGGGCGGCCGCCTTGCGGGCCCGGTACGCGGTGACGGCGGCGCGGTTGCCGCAGCCCGCCTCGCAGAACCGGCGGGACCGGTTGCGGGAGAGGTCGACGAGCACGTTGTCGCAGTCGGGGTGGGCGCAGACGCGCAGCCGGTTCAACTCGCCGTTGCGGACCAGGTCGGCGACGGCCATGGCCGCCTCGACCGCCATCCGGATGGCCAGCGGCGCGTCCCGGGGCACGGCGTGGAAGTGGTACGGCTCGTCGTCGTGGGTGATGAGCTGCGGCAGCGCGGCGTGTTCCCGGAGCAGGCCGTTGACGATCGTCACCACCTCGTGGACGTCCACGTCCCAGAGCCGGCGGAGCCGGGGCCGGAGCTCGCGTACCGATCGCAACTCGGCCTCGGTGTGCTCGTGCCGTCCGGTGTAGGCGTGCGCGACGTAGAACTGGTCGAGGGCGGTCACGTCGGGTAGCCCTTCGGCGCCACCGGCGGTGTTGACGAGGGCGGCGGCGGCGATCAACGAGCATTCGGTGTCATGGGCAAAAAGCAACTTGACTCCTGTTGAGACGGCCACCTAGCGTCATCGGCGTACCCCTAGTTTGCCCATTACCGTCGTTTCTCGCCAGGGAGGCGCGATGCAGAAGTCGCCCGCCGCCGGACTCGGCCTCGGCCTCGCCCTGCTCTCCGCGGTCACGTTCGCCACCTCGGGCACCTTCGCCCGGTCATTGATCGAGGCCGGCTGGTCCGCCCCGTCCGCCGTGATCGCCCGGGTCGGGATCGCCGCGCTGGTGCTCGCCGTTCCGGCGGCGCTCTCGCTACGCGGCCGGTGGCCCGTGCTGCGGCGCAACCTCGGCGTGGTGGGTGTCTTCGGGCTGCTCGGGGTGGCGCTCGCCCAGGTCTGCTTCTTCAACGCCGTCCGCTACCTGCCGGTCGGCGTCGCGCTGCTCCTGGAGTACCTGGGGATCATCCTGGTCGTCGCCTGGACCTGGCTGGTCCACAAGCAGCGCCCCCGTCGGCTGACCGTCGCCGGCGCGGTCGCGGCGCTGGCCGGCCTGGTCTTCGTGCTCGACCTCACCGGCGCCGCGCGGCTCGACGTGCTCGGCGTGCTCTGGGGGTTGGGTGCGGCCGTGGGCCTGGCCGGCTACTTCGTGCTCGCCGGTCGCGTCGACGACCAACTGCCCTCGGTGGTGCTCGCCAGCGGCGGGATGGGCGTCGGCGCCGCCGCGCTGGCCGTCCTCGGGCTCGTCGGGGTGCTGCCGCTGCACGCCGTCTTCGGGGCCGTCGGCTTCGCCGGGCAGCAGACCAGCTGGCTCGTGCCGATCGCCGGTCTCTCCCTGGTCGCGGCCGTGGTCGCGTACCTGACGGGGATCGCCGGGGCGCGGATCCTCGGGCCCCGCCTGTCGTCGTTCGTCGGGCTGACCGAGGTCATGTTCGCCGTCCTCATCGCCTGGCTGGTCCTCGGCGAACTACCGAAGACGGTGCAGCTCTTCGGCGGCGTGCTGATCGTGGCCGGGGTCGCGCTCGTACGCCTCGGCGAACAGCGCGAGACCGGTACGGCGCCCCACGCGATCCCCGAACCGGCCCTCGCCGCCGACCGCTGACCCCGCCGGGCCTGCCCGGCCTGCCCTGGCCCCGGGCCTGCCCTGGCCCCGGTCCTGCCCTGGCCCCGGCCC
>NZ_SMKG01000185.1 GCF_004348525.1 Micromonospora sp. 15K316
GCCCCGGCCCGGTCGACGACGCGGCCTTTCCCCGCGGCCCGGCTCACCGATACCGGCGGGCTTCCGGCCGACTTCGTCGCCTGCCCTGGGTGTGTGGCGTGCCATCGGCAGACCGACAAGGGCCCGTCGCGCCGGATCCGGTGCGACGGGGCCCCCGGGTCAACCGCTGGAGCGGTCGACGGCACCAACCTCGTTGTGGGGGATCGGGCGATGACGTCAACGACTCAGCTCCAAAGGAGCCGGACAGCACAACAATCCCGAGCCAGCGCGGACACCTGGCGCGCGAGCGCCGTCGCGCCTCCGGGCACGTGGCGCACCCGGCCACGCAAACACGCGGACACGCGGCCCGCCCGGCCGCACGCCCCGCAGGCACGCGACGGCCGGCGAGCATGCCAACCGTTCGCCCGCCCGGCGTCATTCGGTACGCAGGTCCAGGGCGATGTCGAGGATCGGCGACGAGTGGGTCAGCGCGCCGACCGAGAGGTAGTCGACCCCGGTCGCCCCGTACTCGGCCGCCATCGGCAGGGTCAGCCCGCCCGTCGCCTCCAGCTCCGCCCGGTCCCCCACCTGGGCGACCACCTCACGCAGCTGCGCCGGGGTCATGTTGTCCAGCAGCAGGAAGTCGGCGCCCGCCTCCACCGCCTCCACCGCCTCGGCGACGGTGTCCACCTCCACCTGCACCGGCACGTCCGGGAACGCCTCCCGGACCCGCCGGTAGGCGGCCGGGATCCCGCCCGCCGCGAACTTGTGATTGTCCTTGATCATCGCGACGTCGTAGAGGCCGAACCGCTTGTTGGTGCCGCCACCGGCGCGCACCGCGTACTTCTCCAGGGAGCGCAGGCCCGGTGTGGTCTTCCGGGTGTCCAGCACTGTGGCCTTCGTGCCGGCCAGCGCGTCGGCCCAGGCCCGGGTGTGGGTGGCCACCCCGGACATCCGGCTGAGCAGGTTGAGCGCCGTCCGCTCGGCGGTGAGCAGCAGCCGGGTCGGGCCGGTCACCGTGGCCAGCACGTCGCCGCGGGCCACCCGCCGACCGTCGTGGGCCACCAGCGACACCTCCACCGTACGACCGGCGCCGGTCACCCCACCGACCAGCTCGAAGACGGCGGCGGCGACGGCCAGACCGGCCACCACGCCGTCCGCGCGAGCCACCAGGTCGGCGGTGTCGGTCTGTTCGGCCGGAATGGTCGCGACGCTGGTGACGTCGAGGAAGTCCGGGCCGAGGTCCTCGGCCAGCGCATCGACGATCAACCGGCGCACCTCGTCCGGGTCCAGGCCGCCGACCCGCAACGCCTGCTCCGTCGACTCCCTCATCGCGTCCCCTCCCACTGCTGCGTCAACCGGCCCTGCGCACCGACCGCCTCGACGAGGTGACCCAGCCACCTGTCGTCGGCCGCCGGGAAGTCCTCCCGCCAGTGACACCCGCGGGTCTCCTGCCGGGCGTACGCGGCGGCGACCAGCGTCGACGCCACCGTGATCAGGTTCGTCGCCTCCCAGTCGGCCATCCGCGGCCGACCCCGCCCGGCGCCCAGGTCGGTGAGGACCCCGGCCGTCGCGGCGAGCGTCTCCGCCGAGCGGAGCACCCCCGCGCCCCGGGTCATGGCCCGCTGCAGCGTCGGCGTCCCCTCCGCCGGCACCACCCAGCCCTCACCGCCGACCCACGCCCCGGTCTCCGCAGGTCGGGCCTGCTCGGGCAGGCCGACGGCGATCTCCTCGGCGATCCGGCGGGAGAAGACCAGCCCCTCCAGCAGCGAGTTGCTGGCCAGCCGGTTCGCACCGTGCACGCCGGTGCAGGCGACCTCGCCGCAGGCGTACAGGCCGGGGATCGAGGTGCGGCCGCGCAGGTCGGTGCGGACGCCACCGGAGGCGTAGTGGGCGGCCGGCGCGACCGGGATCAGGTCGGTGGCCGGGTCGACCCCGATCGCCAGGCAGGACGCCACGATGGTCGGGAAGCGCCGGGCCAGGAAGTCACCGCCGAGGTGCCGGGCGTCGAGGAAGACGTGGTCCGCCCCGGTGGCGAGCAGAACCCGGTGGATGCCCTTCGCCACCACGTCCCGCGGAGCCAGCTCGGCCAGCTCGTGCTGGCCCACCATGAACCGCTTGCCGTCGCCGTCCACCAGGTACGCGCCCTCGCCGCGCAGCGCCTCCGACACCAGCGGCTGCTGGGCGCGGCCGGTGCCGGGCGCTCCCGCCCGCTCCGGCACGATCAGGGCCGTCGGGTGGAACTGGACGAACTCGACATCGGTCACCGCCGCGCCGGCGCGCATCGCCAGCGCCACCCCGTCGCCCGTGGAGACCGCCGGATTCGTGGTCGCCGCGAAGATCTGCCCCATGCCGCCGGTGGCCAGCACGACGGCCCGCGCCAGGATGGCGCCGACTCCGTCCTCGCTGCCCTCGCCGAGCACGTGCAGGGTGATCCCGCACGCCGGGCCGAGCCCGCCGGGGCCCTCGCCCGGCGCCCGCAGCAGGTCCAGCACCAGGGCGTGCTCGACCAGCCGGATCCACGGGTCGCGGCGTACGGCGGCGTGCAGCGCCCGCTGCACCTCGGCGCCGGTCGCGTCACCGCCGGCGTGCACGATCCGGTCCGCCCGGTGCCCGCCCTCCCGGGTGAGCATCAGCGAGCCGTCCGGGTTCCTGTCGAACTCGGCGCCGAGCCGCATCAGCTCACGCAGCCGGGTCGGCCCCTCCTCCACCAGGACGCGGACCGCGGCCGGGTCGCAAAGCCCCACCCCGGCGATCTCGGTGTCCGAGGCGTGCGCGGCCGGGGTGTCCGCCGGGTCGAGCACCGCGGCGATGCCGCCCTGCGCCCACCGGGTCGAGCCGTCGTCGATGTTGACCTTGGTGACGACGGTGACATGCAGACCCGTCTCCCGCAGGTGCAGCGCCGCGGTGAGTCCGGCCACGCCCGAGCCGATCACGATCACGTCGGTGGTCTCCACCCAGCCCGGGGCCGGCGCGGCCAGCAGCCGCGGCAGAGCCGGCAGGTCGACGGTCGGAAGCTCCATGGAGACAGTCAACCCCGAGCGGAGCTCACGAGAGGCGCCGGGGGCGGGACGAGTGGTTTCGGCTACCCCGTCCGTACCCTCAGCGAGTGCGGACCGGCAGTCCGGCCGGGCCGGCGCCATTGAGCGAACCGGTCACCGTGCGGTCGCTGAGCCAGAGATAGCAGCGCACTCCCCGGTCGCCGACCCGCCACCGCCCGGCCCCGGGTGGACGGACCACCACACCGCTGCGGAGCCGCAGCTGGGCGTCGTCCGGCACGCCGACGAACCGGCCGAGCACCGAGCGGCACCCCGCGTAGAGGGGCAGCCAGTCCGCCTGCCGCGTCGGATAGGCGCCCTCCGGAGCCCGCCACACCCCGACGAACTCCGCGTCGTGGCGGGTCGCGCAGTCGACAGGTACCAGCGCCTGCACGGCCCCGCCCGCGCCGCCGCGGGTCTGCTGGCAGCCCAGCCGCAGCGCGGACGCGCCCTTCAGCGCGTCACGGAGACTGCCCGTACGGGTCACCACTGTCGCGGCCGCCTCGACGGTGTTCAGCTCCGAGAGGTCGCACCGGTACCAGCGGGCGCCGGCCGTCCAGCCCACCCCGGAGGGCACCGCCACGGAGAGCCGCAGCCGCCCGGCCCGCCAGTCGTCCCCCACGTAGCCGGTGGCCCGGGTGTCGCACTCGGCGAACGCGCCCCGCAGCTCGGCGGAGCCACCGGCGGGCGCGGCCGGCGACGCCACCGGAAGCGTGCCCACATGCACGGTCTCCACCCGGTGCGGCTCGGCGCAGTCGATCGGCTGGTACGCCGCCAGGGTCACCACGTCGGTGAAGTCCGCCGCCTGGCACACCCCGACCGCGGGGGTGAAGGCCGCAGCGGCCGGCAGGGCGGGCCAGTCGTCGGTGACGTCGCCGTCCCCGGCACCCGTCGCGCAACCCGCCAGCAGGACCGCCGTGGTGGCGACCACGAGCGGGACGGTCATCGAACGGCGCATCGCGGCCTCCCCCAGGCACCGCCCGCCTCCCGGCAGGTGTGACAAGGGTAACCAGGAATGACCTTCCGGTGACAGACCGCACCGACCGTCCGAGTCGCCTCGGCCGGGCCGATCGCGGGCCGGTCAGACCACGGCGTACGGGTTCCGGACCGGGCCACCGGCGGTGCCGGGGACGGCGGTCGACGGGTCGGCGGTCAGGTCGACGATCCGGTTGTCGGCGTCCACGTGCACCACCCGGGGCAGGTAGGTACGCGCCTCGGCGTCGTCCATCTGCCCGTACGAGATGAGGATGACCAGGTCACCGGGGTGCACCAGGTGTGCCGCCGCGCCGTTGATGCCGATCACGCCGCTGCCCCGCGCACCCGGGATCACGTACGTCTCCAGCCGGGCGCCGTTGGTGATGTCCACGATCGCCACCTGCTCGCCGGGGAGCAGGTCGGCGGCGTCGAGCAGATCCTCATCCACCGTGACCGACCCGACGTAGTGCAGGTCGGCCTGGGTCACCGTGGCCCGGTGGATCTTCGACTTGAGCATCGTTCGCAACATCGGGGTTGGGCCTTTCGTGGAGCGAGGGGGTTCAGGAACGGGGGGCGAGGTGGATCGGCATGTTGTCGATCAGGCGGGTGGCGCCGACCCGGGCGGCGATGAGCAGCCGCGCGGGGCCGTCCACCGGCCCCGGCTCCAGCTCCGGGTCGGTCAGCACCAGGTAGTCCAGCTGCGCTCCGGGCTTACCGGCGCCGAAGGCACGGTGTGCGGCGCTGAGCACCACACCGGCGTCCCGGCCCTGTTCGGCGGCCTCGGCGCCGGCGCGCAGCGCGGCGGAGAGGCTCAGCGCGGCGGCCCGCTCGGGCTCGGAGAGGTACCGGTTGCGGCTGGAGAGTGCGAGCCCGTCCGGCTCCCGTACGGTCGGCACGCCGACCACCCGCACCGGCACGTCCAGGTCAGCAGCCATCCGCCGGATCAGGGTCAGCTGCTGGTAGTCCTTCTCGCCGAAGAAGGCCAGGTCGGGCCGGGTGAGCTGGAACAGCTTCAGCACCACGGTGAGCACCCCGTGGAAGAAGCCGGGCCGACTCTGCCCCTCCAGCTCCTCACCGAGGCCGCCCGGGTTGACCCGGATCCGGGGCTCGCCACCGGGGTACATCTCCTCCCGGCTCGGCGCGAAGACCACGTCCGCGCCGGCCCGGCGGCAGACCTCCAGATCGGCGGCGAGCGTACGCGGATAGCGGTCGAAGTCCTCGTTCGGGCCGAACTGCAACGGGTTCACGAAGATCGTCACCAGCACGTGGTCGGCCTGTTCGCGGGCCGCGCGCAGCAGCGTCTCGTGCCCCTCGTGCAGGGCGCCCATGGTCATCACCACGCCGACCGTGCCGGCCAACGCCGCACGCGCCTTCGCGAGCTCCTCGCGGGTCGTCACCAGCTCCATGTGGCGGCCACCTCCCGGATCGTCGTCGACCTGTTCATGCCTCACCGTCCGGTCACGCCGCGGTCTGCCGCTGGGTGTCGGCGAGCACCCCGAGCAGCGACGCCGCGTCGGTCGGGGCCAGCCGGCCGCTGGCGATGGCCCGGTCGGCGGTACGCCGGGCCAGGGCCAGGTACGGGCCCACCGACTCGGGCGCGCTGGCCGCGAGCCGGGCCAGATGCCGCTCGACGGTGCCCGCGTCGCCGCGGGAGACCGGACCGGTCAGCGCGTCGTCGCCGTAGCGCAGCGCGTTCTCCAGCGCGGCCCGCAGCAGCGGGCCGAGCACCTTCTGCGGCTGGGCGACCCCGGCGTCGCGCAGCCGGTCGGCCGCCTCGTTGACCAGGGTCACCAGATGGTTGGCCCCGTGCGCCAACGCGGCATGGTAGAGCGGACGGTCCGCCTCCCCGACCCACTCCGGCACCCCGCCGAGGTCGGCGACGAGCCGGGCCACGAGCGGCCGGAGGTCGGCGGGCGCGGTCACCCCGTAGGAGATGCCGGCGAGCCGGCCGAGGTCGTCGGCCGTACCGGTGAAGGTCATCGCCGGGTGCAGGGCGAGCGGTCGGGCGCCGACCGCGACGGCCGGGTCGAGCACGGCCAGCCCGTGCGCCCCCG
The DNA here is from genome assembly GCF_004348525.1 of Micromonospora sp. 15K316. Lineage (GTDB taxonomy): Bacteria > Actinomycetota > Actinomycetes > Mycobacteriales > Micromonosporaceae > Micromonospora. Next base: position 6,047 of record NZ_SMKG01000185.1, read on the forward strand.
AGGTGTGCGCGACCACCTGCCCGGGGTGGAGCAGACCACCGTCGGCCAGCGTGCCGACCACCCGGGCGAGGGCGTCGTCCGGCACGGCGATGAGCAGCAGATCGGTGGCGGCGCGGGCCACCTCGGCGGCCGAGCTCGGCGCGACACCGGGCAGCAGTACGAACCGCTGGGGGTTGCCGCCCGACGCGCCGGTGGCGGCGACCACCCGATGGCCGGCGGCGGAGAGCGCGGCGCCCAGCACTGCGCCGACGCGGCCGGTGCCCACGACACCGACGGTGAGGTTACGGGGAAGGGCGCCCGGACGGGCGGAGCCCACGGTGACGGCGGCCCGCCGGGGGGCGGCCGGACGTGGGCGCAGCGGTGCGCTCATGGCGATGATCCAGTCCTCGAGAGGGGTACCGGTCGATCTGAAGTATGCGCCCGGGGAACGGCATCGAAACCCCTGGTGTGAAAACCTTCACCACCCGGGTCGGCGGGTCGGCGGTGGCTCCCTCCCGACCCCTCCGTGACGGGGGACGAGGCGTCGGCGCGGGCCGGGCGACCGTAGGGTCGGCACGGTGACGGCCGCCCTGAACGAGGAGTGAACCGATGCCGATCCGCTGGCGGGACGCGATGGACCGGGCGCTCTACGGCCCGGACGGCTTCTTCGTCTCCGGCTCCGGCCCGGCCGACCACTTCCGCACCTCGGCGCACGCCTCACCGGTGTTCGCCAGCGCCCTGCTCCGCGTGGTCGAGCAGGTCGACGCCGCCCTCGGCCACCCGGACCGGCTGGACGTCGTCGACGTCGGCGCCGGTCGCGGCGAGCTGCTGCGGGCCCTCGCCGGGATGCAGCCGGCGGCACGGTGGCGGCTCACGGCTGTCGAGCTGGCACCGCGACCGGACGACCTGCCGGACGAGATCACCTGGACGGCCGAGATCCCGAGCGGGGTGACCGGGCTGCTCCTGGCCACGGAGTGGCTCGACAACGTACCGCTGGACATCGCCGTCCGCACCGAGGGCGGGTGGCGCTACCTGCTCGTCGACCCGGCAACCGGCGAGGAGTCGATCGGTGACCCGGTCGGTCCGGAGGACGCCGAGTGGCTCGCCACCTGGTGGCCGGTACGCGACCCAGCCGACCCGACCGACCCGGAGAACGCCACGGCGACCGACGCCCGGGCCGAGATCGGGCGGAGCAGGGACGAGGCGTGGGCCGGGGCGGTGCGCCACGTCGACCGGGGGCTGGCGTTGGCCGTGGACTACGGGCACCTCCGGGCGGGGCGACCGGTCGACGGGACGCTGACCGGGTACCGGGGCGGGCGACAGGTGACGCCGGTGCCCGACGGCTCGTGCGACGTCACCGCACACGTCGCCCTGGACTCCGTCGCCTCCGCAGGTGAGCGGGTCGCTCGGTGTGCGTACACCTTGTCGTCGCAGCGGGAGGCGCTGCGGGCGCTCGGGGCCGACGGCGGCCGACCGCCGCTCACGCTGGCCGCCACCGACCCGGCCGGGTACGTGCGGGCGCTCGCCGCGGCGTCCACGGTGGCCGAGCTGACCGACCCGGCCGGCCTCGGCGGGCACCGGTGGCTGTGGCAACCGGTCGACGTGCCGCCCGACGCGGTCGTGGCACGATGACGGGCATGACCACCGACGCCCGGGACCTCCGTGAACTGACCGTCGGCACCGGGGCCGGCCTGGTGGCGGGCGCCGGCGGCGAGCAGCTCGGCACCGACATGGTGCTCAACATCGGCCCGCAGCACCCGTCCACCCACGGTGTGCTGCGGCTGAAGCTGGTGCTCGACGGTGAGCGGGTGGTGTCGGCCGAGCCGATCGTCGGCTACATGCACCGGGGTGCGGAGAAGCTCTTCGAGGTACGCGACTACCGGCAGATCATCGTGCTGGCCAACCGGCACGACTGGCTGTCGGCGTTCTCGAACGAGCTGGGCGTGGTGCTCGCGGTCGAACGGTTGATGGGTCTGGAGGTGCCGGAGCGGGCCACCTGGCTGCGGATGGCCCTCGCCGAACTGAACCGGGTGCTCAACCACCTGATGTTCCTCGGCTCCTACCCCCTGGAGATCGGTGCGATCACGCCGATGTTCTACGCCTTCCGCGAGCGGGAGACGCTCCAGGCGGTGATGGAGGAGGTCTCCGGCGGCCGCATCCACTACATGTTCAACCGGGTCGGTGGACTGAAGGAGGAGGTGCCGTCCGGCTGGACCGGCCGGGCACGGGCCGCCATCGGCGAGGTGCGCCGGCGGATGCCCGACCTGGACGACCTGATCCGGCGCAACGAGATCTTCCTGGCCCGTACCGTCGGCGTCGGGGTGCTCTCGGCGGCGGACGCCGCGGCGTTCGGGGCCTCCGGCCCGGTCGCCCGCGCCTCCGGCCTCGACCTGGACCTGCGCCGCGACGACCCCTACCTCGCGTACGACGAGCTGGACGTGCCGGTGGTGACGCGGACCGCCGGGGACTGCCACGCCCGGTTCGAGCTCCTGCTCGACCAGGTGTACGTCTCGCTCGACCTCGCCGAGCAGTGCCTGGAGCGGGTCGACCGGCTCACCGGGCCGGTGAACACGCGGCTGCCGAAGGTGGTCAAGGCGCCCGAGGGGCACACGTACGCCTGGACCGAGAACCCGCTCGGCATCAACGGCTACTACCTCGTCTCCCGGGGCGAGAAGACGCCGTGGCGGCTCAAGCTGCGCACCGCGTCGTACGCCAACGTGCAGGCGCTGGCCACCCTGCTCCCCGGCTGCCTGGTGCCGGACCTGATCGCGATCCTCGGCTCGATGTTCTTCGTGGTCGGCGACATCGACAAGTAGGCCGGAGCGGCACGCCGCCCGGGCCGGCCTGGACGTCGACCCGGACGCCGCCGGTCAGCGCCAGCGGGAGCCGCCGCCCCGAGGCGCGTCGTCGCGGGGCGGGTAGCCGTAGCCCTCCTCGTCGACCCGCGCGCGGCGGCCCACCCGTTCCGGCTCGGCGTCGACCGGCCCCCGCTGGCGCGGCGGGCGCCACTCATCGGGCACGGGCACTCCCCCGGCGGGCAGCGCCCGCTCCTCCGGCTCGACCCAGCCGCCCCGCAGTCCCTCGTCGCGACCCCGGTCGTACTCGCGGCGCGGCTCGTCCCGGCGGACCGACGCCCAGCGGTCGGCGACCCGGTACTCACTACCGGTCGCGTCCGCGTGCGCCTCGGCGCGCCGCTCGCCCATCCGCACCTCCCGGCCCCGGTCGTCGTCGCGGACCGATGCCCAGCGGTCACCGGCGCGCAGCTGCGCCCAGTACTGTCCGGTCTCGTCCGCCTGCGCCGGCCGGTCCGGCTCCGCCGGTTCGCCCCAGCCCCGCGGATCCGGGCCGGCGGAGGGCTCCCCCCGGTCCCACTGGGCGTCCGGCGCCGGCCAGCTCCGGTCGTCCCGCCGTCCCGCCCGACCCCGGTCGTCGCGGGGATCGTCCCAACCGGACTCGTCGCGCGGGCCACCGGCGCCGGCCCACGGGCGCTCGTCGCCGGAGTGGGGACGCTCGTCCGAGCCGGCGTAGCCGGACCACTGCCGCTCCTGCGGGTTGCCGCCCGGCCACCGCTCCTCGGCGGCGCCCCACTGGCGCTCGTCGGCCGGCGGCGACCAGCCGCCCGAGTACCCGCCGCCGTACCGCCCGCCGCTCGGCTCCGCCGGGCCGCCGTCCACGATCGTGTGCCGGGTGGTCACGTGCACCGTCTCGGTGTGCCGGACCACACCCATCTGCCGGGGCTCCGGCCGGCCGTCCTGTTCGCCGGGGCGGGACGCGCCCGCGTAGCCGGCCGCGGCGGCACCCGTGCGCTCCCCGCCGTACCCGGCGGACCCGCCGTACGTTCCGGCGGCCGGCCGCTCCGGCTCCAGGTCCGGCCGGTCGGCGCCGTGCCGGCCAGCGGCCGAACGGGGGGCCGGCTCCTCGTCGTCCGCCCCGCCGGACCGGGCCCAGCGGGACCCGCTCTCCTCCCGGGGCGCCCGAGCCCGTCCGACCGGTACGTCCTCCTCCGGCTCGGCGACCGGCACCCGGGCCCGACCCGACCCGGCCGGCTCCTCGGTCCCGCCCAGCGCCGCGCCGGCGAGGGCGGCGCTGGTGGCCTCGAGCCTGCGGCGTACCGCGGTCACCGCGTCCTGGGCCCGCTGGGCCTGGTCGAGCGCCTGGTTGCCGCGTTGGGCGGCGGCCACGATCTCACTACGCAGCTCGCGGCGGAGCTGGTCCAGCTCGTCGAGGACCTCGTCGACGCGGTCCTGGCCGCTCTCCCCGTCGGGGCGGAGCGCGATCGACAGGCCGATCAGCACCACGGCCAGGATGGCGAGCACCGCGCCGAAGCGCAGCGGCCCGTGGCCGTCGGCGACCAGCAGGATCAGCGCCGCCAGCGGCGCCAGTCCCAATCCGATCCAGAAGAGGGCCGTCAGGAGGGGACGGCTGCGCATGGCTTCGGGGGCCGGCATGGCTGTGCAGCCTACCGAGAGTTGGTTTCAGGCGGGAACGGGCCCGCGACGCCCCGGCCGCCACCCCGATCGATACGCGAAGAGGCCCGGCCCGGCCGGCCGAAGCCGACCGGGCCGGGCCCGTGCACAGGTCAGCTGGTGGCGAGCGCGCCGTCCGAGGAGAGGACGAGGCCCACGCTGGCGCTGCCGGTCTTCAGGGCGTTCTTGGTCTGCGGACCACCGGCGTCCAGCGAGCTGAAGGAGCCCGCGTGGAAGTTGTAGACCTGGACCAGGCCGGCCTGGCAGGTCACCCGCTGCGGGCACTCCGGCGGCCCGGCCAGCACTGTCGCCTGGCCCGAGCACTTGCTGGCCAGCTCGGAGAGGGTGCTGACGCCGTACTTGTCGGAGAACGCCTTGGTGACCGCGAAGGCGTTCTGGTCCTGCGCGGCGGACGGCGTGCCGAAGGTGATGCCCACCTTGTCACCGCTGGCCCGCAGCGCGGTCACGGTCTTGTCGAGGTCCGGGGAGGCGGCCGGCTTGGCGTTCTGGCCGTTGGCCTTGGTGTTCAGGAACTCGGCCATGCTCGCGGCGTACTCCGGAACCACCTGGATCTCGCCCTTCTCCAGGGCGGGCTCGTAGAGCTCCCGGCTGCCGATCTGCTGCACGCGGACCTGGTAGCCGGCGGCCGTGAGCACGATCCGGTAGAGCTCGCCGAGCGTCTCGCTCTCGCTGAAGTTGGCGGCGCCGACCACGAGCGGGCCGCCCGGGCCCTTGGCGATCCCCGCGGTGAGGTTGTTCGCCGAGGCGAACTCCTCGGCGGCGGTCTTCGGGGTCTTGCGGTCGACGTCTACCGCCTTGTTGAGCTGGATGAGCTTCGGCGTGTCCAGCGCGGCGGAGACCTTGTCGAGCGCGGCGAGCAGCTGCGGGTTCGCCGCGTCGGCGTTGACCGCCGGGATGACGTTGTCGCTGTTCTGCTGCTTCTTGTCGTCGGCGAGGACCATCAGCTGGTCCCCCGCGACGGGGGCGCAGCCCGCCCCGCTCGCCTCCTGCTTGGGGGCGTCGGTGCCGGACGAGCCGGCACCGCCGCAGCCGGTCAACAGCCCGGTGGCGGTGAGTGCCGCGGCAGCGCCGACGGCCAGTCGAATACGTGCGCGCATGTATTGCCCGCCTTCCGTGTCCCGGCGCGACCCTTCCGGGCCGGCCGCGTGTCCGACGGGCGATCGATCAGATGCCCGCGACGTCCACCCAACATCCTCCAGCCGGGTACGACAACCAGAGGGGAGCTTCGTCACCTGATCGTCATCGTCTCGCCAGGTCGGAGGCGGTGCCCGGGCGGACGTTCGGGTGAGGCGCGCCACACCGGCCCCGGGGGACGCTTACGCCTCAGACGCCTCGGCAGCCGACGGTGACCACGGGGGCGCTCTCCTCCACCCCGCGTC
>NZ_SMKG01000186.1 GCF_004348525.1 Micromonospora sp. 15K316
CCGCTGCCCCGCGCCCGCCCCGGACGGCCGGTCACCCGCCGACCCGGAACTGCTGCTGCGGGTGCTCTGTCACGAGTTCCGCACCCCGGTCACCTCGCTGACCTCGCTGACCCGGGCGCTCGCCGACGAGCACCGGGAACTCACCGGCGCGGACCGGCGAGAGATCACCAAACTCGCCCGGGATCAGGCCGCGCACCTGCAGGGGCTGCTGCGCGACGCCACCGCCGGCACCGGAGCGTTGACCCTCTCGACGTCGATCGACCCGATCGTGCCCCTCGGTGAGGTGCTCCGCGAGGCCGCCGCCCTGGTGCCCGCGCACCGTCGGCTGGCCCGCGCCACCCGGCGGGCCTGGAGTCACCCGGTGCCCGCGCGCCGTACCCGGCGGGTGCTGACCAACCTGGTGGAGAACGCGCTGCGGCACGGTCCCCGGGACGGCCGGGTGGGGCTCTACGCGACGGTGCGCCGCCCGGGGCTGAGCCTGCTGGTGACCGACGAGGGGCGGGTGGACGGGACGCTGCTGGAGGCGCTGCGCCGGCCGCAGCCGGGCTCGGGGATGCACGGACTCGGGCTCTGGATCGTGAGGCGGCTCGTCGCTGCCGACGGGGGCTCGGTGCACGTGCACCGGCTCCGCCCACGCGGCGTGGCGCTGGAGGTGCGGCTGCCACCGCTCGCGCCCCCCGGTTGACCCGCCCGGGTCGCCGATTGGCCCGGCTGGGCCAGCGACGCGGGAAGTGTCCCCGGTACAGGCTTCCGCCGTACCGAGGAGGGGACGTGTTCAGCCATCTGAAGGACCTGCAGTTCGAGGCGAAACCGGACGGCCCGGACGCCGCGTTCGCCCGGCGTCTCCAGGAGATCCTGGGCGGCAAGTGGGGCGAGATGACCGTCGCCAACCAGTACCTCTTCCAGGGGTGGAACTGCCGGCTGCCCGGTAAGTACAAGGACCTCTTCCTCGATGTCGGCACCGAGGAGATGGGCCACGTCGAGATGATCGCCACGATGATCACCCGGCTGCTGGAGAACGCGCCGCTGTCGCTGCAGGAGGCGGCCGAGGAGAACCCGATGGTGGGAGCGATCTACGGCGGCGCCAACCCGGCGCACTTCATCCACGGTGGTGGCGGAGCGCTGCCGGTGGACAGCTCCGGTGTCCCGTGGAACGGCTCGTTCATCACCGCCAGCGGCAACCTGATGGCCGACTTCTACCTCAACGTGACGGCGGAGGCGCAGGGGCGGCTGCAGGTGGCCCGGCTCTTCAACATGACCGACGACCCGGGGGTCAAGCAGATGCTCCGCTTCCTGCTGGCCCGGGACACCATGCACCAGAACATGTGGCTGGCCGCCATCGAGCAGCTCAAGGAGGACGGCCTGGAGGAGATGCCGGTGCCGGACGCCTTCCCCGACTCCGGGGAGCTCACCGAGCAGTTCGGCTACACCTACCTGGACTTCTCCCCGGGCACCGACGCGTCGGAGGGTCGCTGGGCCTCGGGGCCGGCGCCGGACGGCAAGGGCGAGTTCCGGTACGACAACAGCCCACGGGCGCACGCGCCGGAACCGGTCCTGCCTCCCGGTGATCCGCGCCTCTACGGCACGAACCCGGGCGCGGTCGGCAAGGTCGCCACCAAGGTCAAGAGCAAGCTCACCTGACGCCGACGCCGGGCCGCCCGAGCGACGGGCGGTCCGGCGGCCGGCGTCCCCGAGGAGGTGTCGAGGATGTCGTCCCAGCCGCTGGTCCCGATCGCCCGTACCCGCGTGAAGCTGGCCGTCTGCGGTGCGCTGACCGTCGTCGCGGTGACCGCCGGGCTGCCCGCCTGGACGGTGGTCGCACTGGCCCTGACCAGCATCGCGATCCCGGTCGCGGTGCTGCTCGCCGGGGGTGCCCCCCTGCTGCGGCAGCTGCTGTTGCCGGGGCCCCGCCTCGCCGCCGCGAGTGGCCTGGCTCACAGTACGGAAGAAAGGAAGCGCCTCGTGACTTGAGCCAGACACGCTCAACTCAATGCGATGGCAGGTGTTCGATGGCAACTCTTCCGGTACTTCCGCTGACCGACGCCGTGCTGCTGCCCGGCATGGTCATCCCGGTGACCCTCGACCCGACCACTCAGGCCGCGGTCGACGCGGCCCGCGCCACCGGCGACCGTACGCTGCTGGCCGTGCCCCGCATCGACGGGGAGTACGGTCCCGTCGGCGTGGTCGCCACCATCGAGAAGGTCGGCCGGCTGCCCAGCGGTGAGCCCGCCGCCGTGATCCGCGGCCTGTCCCGCGCCCGCATCGGCTCCGGTGTCCCCGGCCCGGGTGCCGCGCTCTGGGTCGAGGCCGCCGAACTCTCCGAACCCGCCCCCGCCGGCCGGGCCCGGGAACTCGCCCGCGAGTACCGCGCCCTGGTGTCGTCGCTGCTCCAGCAGCGGGGGGCCTGGCAGGTCATCGACGCGATCGAGCGGATGACCGACCTCTCCGAGCTCGCCGACTCCGCCGGGTACGCGCCGTGGCTGAGCCTGGAGCAGAAGAACGACCTGCTCGCCGCCCCGGACGTCACCGCCCGGCTGGAGCTGCTCGTCGGCTGGGTCAAGGAGCACCTGGCCGAGCAGGAGGTCACCGAGCAGATCAACAACGACGTGCGGGAGGGGCTGGAGAAGTCGCAGCGGGAGTTCCTGCTGCGCCAGCAGCTCGCCGCGATCCGCAAGGAGCTCGGCGAGGACGAGCCGGACGGCTCGGCCGACTACCGGACCCGCGTCGAGGCCGCGGACCTGCCCGAGAAGGTACGCGAGGCGGCGCTGCGCGAGGTCGGCAAGCTCGAGCGGGCCAGCGACGCCTCGCCGGAGGCGGGCTGGATCCGCACCTGGCTGGACACCGTCCTCGAGATGCCGTGGAGCACGCGAACCACGGACAACACGGACCTGGCCGAGGCGCGTGCGGTGCTCGACGCCGACCACGCCGGCCTGCCGGACGTGAAGGACCGCATCCTGGAGTACCTCGCGGTGCGCAACCGGCGCGCCGAGCGCAACCTCGGCGTCGTCGGCGGGCGTGGCTCCGGCGCGGTGCTCGCCCTGGCCGGCCCGCCCGGTGTCGGCAAGACCAGCCTCGGTGAGTCGGTCGCCCGGGCGCTCGGGCGCAACTTCGTCCGGGTCTCCCTCGGTGGTGTCCGCGACGAGGCGGAGATCCGCGGTCACCGGCGCACCTACGTCGGCGCGCTGCCCGGCCGTATCGTCCGTGCGCTGCGCGAGGCGGGCTCGATGAACCCGGTCGTGCTCCTCGACGAGGTGGACAAGCTGGCCGCCGGGTACGCCGGCGACCCCGCCGCCGCGCTGCTGGAGGTGCTCGACCCGGCGCAGAACCACACCTTCCGCGACCACTACCTGGAGGTCGACCTCGACCTGTCCGACGTGCTCTTCCTGGCCACCGCGAACGTGGTGGAGAGCATCCCCGGCCCGCTGCTGGACCGGATGGAGCTGGTCACCCTGGACGGCTACACGGAGGACGAGAAGGTGGCCATCGCCCGGGACCACCTGCTGCCCCGGCAGCGGGAGCGGGCCGGGCTGACCGCCGACGAGGTGACCGTGGCCGACGAGGCGCTCGCCCGGATCGCGGGGGAGTACACCCGCGAGGCCGGGGTCCGGCAGCTGGAGCGGGCACTCGCGAAGATCCTGCGCAAGGTGGCGGTCACCCTCGCCACCGACCCGACGCCGATCCAGGTCGACGACGGCAACCTGGCCCGCTACCTGGGCCGGCCGAAGTTCACCCCGGAATCGGCGGAGCGGACGGCGGTGCCCGGCGTGGCCACCGGCCTGGCGGTCACCGGCGCCGGCGGCGACGTGCTCTTCATCGAGGCGACCAGCATGGAGGGCGAGCCGGGGCTGACCCTGACCGGCCAGCTCGGCGACGTGATGAAGGAGTCGGCGCACATCGCGCTGTCGTACCTGCGCTCCAACGGCCGACGCCTCGGCATCGACCCGAACGCGCTGGCCGGGCGCCGGATCCACGTCCACTTCCCGGCGGGCGCGGTGCCCAAGGACGGCCCCAGCGCCGGCATCACCATGGTGACCGCGCTGGCCTCCCTGGTGACCGGCCGGCCGGTCCGGCCCGAGTTCGGGATGACAGGTGAGGTGACCCTCTCCGGGCGGGTGCTGCCCATCGGTGGGGTGAAGCAGAAGCTGCTCGCCGCGCACCGGGCGGGCCTGACCGAGGTGATCATCCCGAAGCGCAACGAGCCGGACCTGGACGACCTGCCCACCGAGGTCCGCGAGGCGCTGACCATCCACACCCTCGCCGACGTCGCCGACGTGCTCGCCCTGGCCCTGCGCCCGGCCGAGCTGGAGGCGGAGTCGCTCGACGGCCCGGCGCTCGCCGCGGCCTGACGTCTCAGGAGGAAGGGCCCCCTGCCGCACCCGTGTGGCAGGGGGCCCTTCCGCGCTCTCCCGACCGGAGGCGGTCAGCGGTGGGCGCGGTCCCGGCGGTCGCGGCGGTCGCCACCGTACGGCCGGTCGCGGCGTTCCCCGCCGTACGGCCGGTCCCGGCGATCCCCGGCGTACGCCCGCTCCCGGCGATCGTGGTCGTCGCCGTCCCGGTCGCGGCGTACCGTCGCCTTGCGGCCCTTGATGGTGCTGGCACGCAGCCCCGCGATCACCTCGTCGGCGACGGCGTGCGGCACCTCCACCAGCGAGAACCGGTCCGCTATCTCGATGGAGCCGATGTCCCGGCCGCTGACCCCGGTCTCGCCGGTGATCGCGCCCACCAGGTCCTGCGGCCGCACCCCGGCCCGCCGGCCGAGCCCGACGAAGACCTGGGTGGTGCCTCCGGCCCGAGGCCGGCCGCCGGTCCCGCGCCGCTCGCCCCGCGCCCCCTCGCGCGGGCCACGCAGCGACACCTGCGGGATCTCCTCCTCGTCGTCCGCCCCCGGCGACGTCGCCTCGTGCGCCAGCCGCACCGCGGCGAGGGCGACCTCCATCAGGTCGAACTCGTCGGTCAGCGACTCCACGATCACCCGGAACGGCTCCAGGTCGTCGTCGAGCAGGCTCTCCCGCAGCGCCGCCTGGGTCAGTTCCAGCCGGCGGGTACGCAGATCCGCCACCGTCGGAATGGTGTCGATGGAGATCCGCTGCCCGGTGACCCGCTCGATGGTCTTGAGCATCCGGTGCTCACGCGGCTCGGCGAGGGTGATCGCCACCCCCTCCCGACCGGCCCGGCCCACCCGGCCGATCCGGTGCACGTACGACTCGGGGGCCGACGGCACGTCGTAGTTGACCACGTGGGTGAGCTGCTCGACGTCCAGGCCGCGCGCGGCCACGTCGGTGGCGACCAGCAGGTCGGCCGTGCCGGCGCGCAGCCGACCCATCACCCGGTCGCGCTGTTCCTGGCTCATCCCGCCGTGCAGTGCCTCCGCGCGGTAGCCGCGGCCGTTCATCGTCTCGGTGAGGCGGTCCACCTCCTCCCGGCTGCGGCAGAACACGATCGCGGCGGTCGGCGACTCCACGTCCAGCACCCGGCCCAGCGCCGCCGGCTTGTGCGCCCGGGCGACCAGGTACGCGCTCTGCCGTACCCGGGGCGCCTCGCCGGCGACCGGCTGCTCCCGCTGGATCAGGATCCGGACCGGGTCGGTGAGGTGCTGCCGGGCCATCCCGTCGATGCGCGACGGCATCGTGGCCGAGAAGAGCACCGTCTGCCGTTGCTCGGGTGCGTGTTCCAGGATCGCCTCGATGTCCTCGGCGAAACCCATGTCCAGCATCTCGTCGGCCTCGTCCAGCACCACGGTGGTGAGCCCGCCCAGCCGCAGCGTCTCCCGGGCGATGTGGTCCAGCGCGCGGCCCGGGGTGGCCACCACCACGTCCACGCCCGCGTCCAGGGCCCGCAGCTGCCGGCCGATCGGCTGCCCGCCGTAGATCGGCAGCACGCGGGCGCCCAGCTCCCGGCCGTAGCGGTGGAACGCCTCGGAGACCTGCACCGCCAGTTCCCGGGTCGGCACCAGCACCAACGCCACCGGGTCGCCGCCGTCGCGGTGCGCCGGCATGCGCTGCAACAGGGGGAGCGCGAAGGCGGCGGTCTTGCCGGTGCCGGTGGCCGCCTGACCGAGCAGGTCCCGGCCGGCGAGCAGGGGCGGGATCGCCTCCCGCTGAATCGGGGTGGGCTCCTCGTAGCCGAGGGCGGCCAGCGCGCCCAGCAGCTCGGGGCGCAGCCCGAGGTCCGCGAAGCCGTTCGCCTCGGTGTCGCCCGGGTCGGTGGGGTGGATCTGTGCCGAACTCATGCGACAAGCCTTTCATCACCGCCCCGCGCCCGCCGCGCCGACCGGCACCTATCCGTCGCGGGCGCCTCCGGAGCACCCCGATGATCAAGCGGGACCGGCCCCGGATCGGCCCGGGCCGCGCTCCGCACCGACGCGGCGGCCCGGGGCGGCGACCCCGGCGTCAGTCGGTCAGGAGCGCCAGGATGATCGTGACACCGAGGACGGCGTCGAGGACGGCGCACCATTCGGCGTAGCCGCGGGGCACGACCTCGCCGCGGCGGTGGTGCACGACGTCCCAGACCGCGTGCGCGAGCCAGCCGAGCGCGACCAGCCACGCGGCGGTCCGCCCACCGGCCGCCACCGCGACCAGCGCCAACGCCGACCAGGCGGCGAGGCCGGCGAGTTGCCGGGCCGGCATCCCCGGCCCGCGCAGCCGGTGCCGGTACCCGCCGATGATCAGGTACCCGGCGGGCAGGACCAGCAGCGTCCACGGGGCGAGCACGCTCGGCGAGACCCAGTTGTCGACGGTCATCAGCAGGGCGAGTCCGGCCGGCCAGCGGCGGGCCAGGGCGGCGAGCAGCCGTCCCCGGCGCGGGGGCGCGGTCGGCCGGTCGTGCCGGTGCCGCAGCGCCACGAGCACCATGGCTGGCACCATCAGCAGGTGCCCGCCGAGCATCATCGCGTCGCCGTCGAGCAGGCCCGCCCGGTAGGGTGCCAGCAGCACCAGGAACGGGACGTACATGGCGGCGGCCATCTCGGCGCACGCGGACCAGGGGTGCCGGCGGTACCGCATCCAGACGGTCATGCCGGCGGTCATGTCCGTGGCCATCACCAGCGCGGCGACCTCCGGCCGGTCGAGCGCGGCGCCGAGCCCCGCCGGGTCGGCGACGAGCGGCCACACCGGGTCGAGCAGGAGCATCCCGGCGATCATCGCGAGAGCCATCTCGCCGAGGTGCCGCAGCAGGTGGGTGACGCCGCCCGCCCGGCGGGGGGCGGTGGCGGACGTCGGCGGGTGTGTTCGGGTCTGCGTCATGCCGTCGACCCTGCCGGTGGGGACGACCAGCCGGGCAGGCCCGGATGTCACCGGTTGTCCGTGCGATGTGCACGGTCAATCGGTGACATTTCGCAGGGGCGGATCGTGCGGCGGCGGCCCTACGATCGGGTCCGTGGCGCAGGAGACGGCGGGACCCCGGGCGGACCGGCGGCTGCGCCGTGCGCGTACGGCCACCCTCTTCTCGCTGGGCACCGGGATCTGGGCCAGCCTGCTGCTGCCGCTGCTCGGCGTGGCCCGGGAGCCCGACGTGGTACGCGCCGCGCTGGGTGTGGTGGGTGTCGTCGCGTTCGTCGCCGGCCAGGCCGCGGTGCTGTACGCGGCGGTGACCCCCTGGCTGCCGCAGCGGTGGCGTCGCCGCTCCCAGCTGGGGTTGGCCGCGGCGGCGGTGCTGAGCGTCCCGCTGGTCGGTCCGGTCGCCGCCGGCGCGTGGCCGACCTGGGCGTGGCTGGGCGCCTCGCTCGTCGGCATGGCGCCGCTGCTCGTCCGCCCGCCGACGGTGGTCGCGGTGACCGCGCTCACCCTCGCCGCGTCGGCCGGGGTGGCCGCCTGGACCGGCGGTCCGGTCGCGCGGTTCCTCCTGGTGACCGGCGGGGTCGGCGTGAGCGTCGCCCTGGTCAACTGGTTCCAGGTCTGGTTCTGGGACCTGCTCGTCGAGGCGCGGGAGGGGCAGCTGGCGCAGGCCGGACTGGCCGCCGCCCAGGAGCGGCTCCGCTTCGCCCGGGACGTGCACGACGTGCTGGGGCACGGTCTCACCGTGATCGCGTTGAAGGCGGAGCTGGCCGCCCGCCTGGCCGGGGTGGATGCCGAACGGGCCGCCCGGGAGGCCACCGAGACGCAGCGCCTGGCGATGTCGGCCCTGGCCGAGGTGCGCGAGACCGTGCACGGCTACCGGCGCGTCGACCTGGGTGAACAGCTCGCCGCCGTGGCGGCGGTGCTGCGCTCGTCCGGTGTCCGGTGCACGATCGTGCCCCCACCGGCGGAGCTGCCGCCGACGGCGGCGAGTGACCTGGCGGCCGTGCTCCGCGAGGCCGGCACGAACCTGCTGCGACACAGCCGCGCCGGCTGGTGCCGGATCGAGATCGTGCGTGACGGCGACGTCGCCCGCCTGACGGTCTCCAACGACGGCGTCGCGGGTCGCGGGCCGGACGAGCGCAGCAACGGTCTGCGTGGCCTCGCCGACCGGCTCGCCGCGGCCGGTGGGCGGCTGCGCGTCCGGCGGGAGGAGAACATGTTCACCCTCGAAGCCACAGTCCCGGTCGGGTCATGATCCGGCTCCTGCTCGCCGACGACGAGGAGCTGATCCGGGTGGCGCTGGCCGCCCTGCTCGGGCTGGAGCCCGACGTCGAGGTGGTGGCGGAGGCCGCCGACGGTCCGTCGGCGGTCGCGGCGGCGCTGGCGCACCGGCCGGACGTGGCGGTGGTCGACCTGGAGATGCCGGGGCTGACCGGCATCCAGGTCGCCGCCGAGCTGTCCCGGGCGCTGCCCGGGTGCGCGGTGGTCCTGCTCACCGGGCACGGCCGACCTGCGCACCTGCGGCAGGCGTTGACCGCCGGCGCCCGCGGTTTCCTGCCCAAGGGCGCGCCGGGTGGGGCGCTGGCCGACGTGATCCGCCGGGTGCGCGCCGGCGGCCGGTACGTCGACCCGGCGCTGGCCGCCGACGCGCTGACCCTGCCCGACTGCCCACTGACTCCCCGGGAACTGGAGACGTTGCGCCTGGCCGAGCTGGGCGCCCCGGTCGCCGTGATCGCCCGGCGGGCGCACCTCTCCAGCGGGACGGTGCGCAACTACCTCGCCGCGGCGGTGCAGAAGCTCGGTGCTTCCGACCGGGCGGAGGCGATCCGGAGGGCACGGGAGAACGGCTGGCTCTGAGCCGTTGCCGGGCCGGCGCCGGGAGGCGACTAGCGTGGGCGGGTGCGTACGGTCGAACTACTCTGCTCGCCGGAGCTGGACGCCACGGTACGGGCGGCGTGGAATCGACTGGCCGAGATCGGTCTGCCCAGCCTGGCCCGCAACACCCATCCCACGAACCGGCCCCATCTGACCCTCGCCGCGGTGGACGAGTTCCCGCCCGGCGCGGAGGAGCGCCTCGCCGATCTCTTCGACGCGGCGCTGCCGCTGCGGGCGCGGGTCGACCGGGTGGCGGTGCTCGACGGCAGCGCCCCGCTGGTGTGGCTCGTCCAGTCGACGCCGGAGCTGCTCGCCCTGCACGGCGCGGTCTGGGACGTGCTCGCCGGCGCGCCCGGCGCGCACCCGTGGCACCTGCCGGAGCGGTGGAATCCGCACCTGAGCCTGGCGCTGCGCTTCCGCGACGCCGACCGTCGCCGGGCCCGGGCGGTGATCGGCGGGGACCGCCCGAGCGGGGAGTTCGTCGCGGCGCGCAGCTACGACGGCGCCACCCGCACGGTCGGCCCGCTCGGCGCCGGGCGCTGACCGGGGCTCCGTCACCGGAGCCCCGGTCGGCGCGCCGTCAGCGGTAGAAGCGCAGGTAGTCGAAGTCGGCGGTGACCGCCGGCGTGGCGCCGCCGTGCGCCACCAGCCCGATCCGGGGTGCGGTGTCGGCCGGGAAGGTCCACACCCCGCCCCAGGTCCAGTGCTCGCCGTCCCGGCTGGAGGCGGCCCGGAACTCGTGCTCGCCGGTGCGCGGGTCGACGTGGTGCGCCAGCCGCAGCCAGGTGGTGGTGGCCGGGGTGCCGACGATGGTGCCGCCGTAGACCGGCTGGCCGGCGAAGGGCAGCTCGTAGCCGTACTCCACCTGCCGGGTGTTCCAGATCGCCACCTGTGCCAGCCGGGCGAACCGGTCGTCGTCGACGTACGCCACCAGGCCGGCCTGCTGGTAGTTGCGGACGGTCTCCTCGCCGAGGTCGAGGCTCACCTTCGTCTCGGCCACGTAGTCGCCGGCCGGCGCGTCGCGCCGCAGCACGCCTGCCGTGTTGCCGGTGCCGGTCAGGTCGGCGGACTGCACCGGCCAGCGCAGCGCCCCGCCGGCCACCATCGCCGCCGGGTCCGGGCGTACCCAGCTCCAGGCCGGGCCGAGGCCGCCGGTGAACTCGTCGGAGTACGACCTCAGCACCCGGCCGATCCGGGGCGTCGCGACGGCCCGCGCCTCCCGGTACAGCGGCACCGCGCTGACGTTGTCGAACTCGGCGTCGCCGCCGGTGGCGCGCAGGCCGATGCGGCCGGTCACCGGGCGGTCCAGCCGCAGCTCGACCACGGCGAGCTGGTCGCCGAGGCGGGCCGGGCTCAGCTCGGCGGCGAGCCGGCGGCCGCGTACCTCGACTGCCAGGTTGTGCCGGTGAGCGGGGGTGAACCCGGCGGGCAGCGGGGTGCCGGCCGTACGGCTGCCGTCGCGGGCCACCAGCCGGCCGCCGGCCGCGTCGACGCGGACCTCCACCCGGTCGGCGAGGGTGATCCCGGCGGAGGTCGCGCCGGTCAGCCGCAGGTCGGTCTCCGCCCGCAGGTCGCCGCCGACGGTGGTACGACTCGTCACCGCGCCGTTGCCGGTGAGCCCGCCGTCGACGACCTGCCAGTCGCCACCGGCGCGCCGCCAGCGAGCCAGCCCGGCGGTGTCGAACCGCTCGTTCAGCCGGCCGCTCGTCACCGGGGCGGGGCGTGCGCCGTCGGAGGGGCCGGCGCCGGCGTTCACGGTCGGCCAGCCGTCGATCCAGTCCAGCCGGTCGATGAGCATCGGCCGCTCGTTGACGCCGAACGGCTCGTCCAGGTACGGGTCGGAGCGGTCGATGGCGTGGTAGACGATCCAGTCCTGGCCGGACAGGTCGGTGAGGAATCCGTTGTGTCCGGTGCCGATCCAGCGGTTGCCGTTCTGGGTGAGCACCGGGGTGCCGCCGGTCCGGGACGCGGTCAGCGCGATGCCGTCGCGGTCCAGGAACGGTCCGCGCGGGCCGCGAGCCCGCCCGACCTGCACCGAGTACCCGGTGGCCGGACCGGCGCAGCAGTTCGCGGTGGAGGCGAAGAGGTAGTACCAGCCGTCGCGGCGCAGCACGTAGCTGCCCTCGAACTTGTTGTCGACGGCGACCAGGGTGGGGGAGCCCACCGCGCGCAGCCCGTCGGCGGTGAGCTCGGTGACCGAGACGCCGCCGTAGTAGCTGCCGTAGTAGAGGTAGTTCCTGCCGTCGACGTCGGTGAACTGGCTCGGGTCGATCGTCCACAGCCAGCCACCGCCGCCTCCGGGGCGCGGGGCGACCACCGGCTCGTCGGCGAAGGTCCACGGGCCGGTCGGGCTGGGCGCGGTGGCCGCCCCGATCGCGTAGTCGCCGCCCTCGGCCGAGACGGTGGTGTCGGTGACCGTCACGTACATGACGTACCGGTCGCCGATGCGGCGCACGTCCGGCGCCCAGAACGCCGCGCCGGTCGCCGCGTAGGGCGGGCGCTGGTCGGGGCCGAAGGCGTCGCCGACGTACGTCCAGTCGACCAGGTCGGCGGAGCGGGCGGTGGGGATGCGGTGCGGCTGCCGCTCGCCCTCGCGCAGCGGGTCGGTGGTGCCGTAGGCGTACCAGTAGCCGTCGTCACCGCGGACGATGACCGGGTCGGCGAAGGTGTCGCCCACGTCGACGGAGATCGGGTTGCGGTAGTCGGGGGTGGAGCGGGCTTCGGC
>NZ_SMKG01000187.1 GCF_004348525.1 Micromonospora sp. 15K316
CCACCCGCCCGGGCCGGGCGGGATACCCGGGCCCGGGGACACGGGGGCGCCCCAACCGGACGGCCCGGCGCCAGGCCCGCCGGGAGCACCCCAACCAGGCGGCGCCGACGGCACCCTGTGACCAGGCGGCGCGGACGTACCCCAACCAGGCGGCGCGGAGGCACCCCAACCGGACGACGGGGCGGGACCGGGCGGCGCGGACGGCACCCCGGGACCGGGCGGACCGGCGGGCGTGGCCCAACCCGCCGCCCCCGGCTCGGCCCCGTGTCCCGCGGCGGATCCGGCCTGCCCGGACGGGTCGGCGCCGTCCGGTGGGTCGGACGGCCGCGCGTGGTCGTCCGACGGGGGCCGCGCCGGTTCCGTCACGGGTGCTCCTCCTCGCTTCGGCCGTCAGCGACGCGACGGACAGGAGCCAGGCTACCGCCGGAGGCGGGGCCCACCGCGCCCGAGCAGGCGCCCCTCCCCCGGATCAGTCGACGTTGGCCGGGTAGTCGTGCCCGAACGGCGCCTGGGCCATCCGGACCACCGCGACCACCGCCAGCACCACCAGCACGAACGCCGCGAGCAGCAATCCGGTCCAGGCCAGCTGCTCCCCCCGCCGCAGCCACCGGGCGCCGGTGAGAAAACCCCCCGAGGCGTACGCCTCGCGGCGCGCCTGCCGGGAGAGTTGCAGCGCCACCGTGGCCGGCACGATCCCGCCGACGAAGAGACCGGTCAGCGCGGCGATCAGGCCGAGCGCGAACACCGCGCGGGCCTTCGTGGCGCGGGCCGGGTCGGGGTCCAACGGATGGCGCGGGGTTTGCTCCGCGACGGGCACCTGCCCGGGTGCGGTCGTCATCCCCCCATCATGCCGAACCGGCGTGGCATGCGTACCGGTCCGGACGCGACGAGGCCCCCGGCAGGTGCCGGGGGCCTCGTCCTACCTGCTGTCAGCTGTTACCGGTACGACCCGAAGTCGAAGTCGTCCAGCGGCACTGCCTGCCCGCTGGCCGGCCCGAACCCGTAGTCGGTCTCCGGGTAACCGGTCATCGAGTAGACCTTGGCCTTCGCCTCCTCGGTCGGCTCGACCCGGACGTTGCGGTACTTGCTGATGCCCGTACCGGCCGGGATGAGCTTACCGATGATCACGTTCTCCTTGAGGCCGATCAGCGAGTCGCTGCGGGCGTGGATCGCCGCGTCCGTCAGCACCCGGGTGGTCTCCTGGAAGGAGGCCGCCGAGAGCCAGGAGTCCGTGGCCAGCGAGGCCTTGGTGATACCCATCAGCACCGGACGACCCGCGGCGGGCTCGCCGCCCTCGGAGACGAGTCGGCGGTTCTCCGACTCGAAGAGCGCCCGGTCGACCAGCACACCCGGCAGGAACTCGGTCGAGCCGGAGTCGATAACCGTCACCCGCTTGAGCATCTGGCGGATGATGATCTCGATGTGCTTGTCGTGGATGAGCACACCCTGCGAGCGGTAGACCTCCTGGACCTCCTGGGTCAGGTGGACCTGGACCGCGCGCGGGCCGAGGATGCGCAGCAGCTCGTGCGGGTCGATGGTGCCCTCGGTGAGCTTCTCGCCGACCTCGACGTGGTCGCCGTCGTGGGCCCGCAGCTTCACCCGCTTCGAGATCTTGTCGTAGACGATCTCGTCGCTGCCGTCGTCCGGGATCACGATGATCTTCCGCGACCGCTCGCCGTCCTCGATCCGGATCCGGCCCGGGGTGTCGGCGATGGGCGCCTTACCCTTCGGGACGCGGGCCTCGAAGATCTCCTGGACACGCGGCAGACCCTGGGTGATGTCCTCACCCGCGACACCACCGGTGTGGAAGGTACGCATCGTCAGCTGCGTACCCGGCTCACCGATGGACTGGGCGGCGATGATGCCGACCGCCTCGCCGATGTCGACCGACTTACCGGTCGGCAGCGAACGGCCGTAGCAGGCCGCGCAGACGCCGAGCTTCGACTCGCAGGTGAGCACGCTGCGCACCCGGACGGTCTCCACCCCGGCCGCGACGATCTTGTCGACGCCGATGGAGTTGATGTCCTGACCCCGCTCGGCGACGACGGTGCCGTCCGGCCCCTTGATGTCGTCGGCGAGGGTACGGGCGTGCACGCTGGTCTCGGCGTGCGTGTGCACGACCAGCTTGCCGTCGAGCCGCTCGCCGATCTGCATCGGGATGGCCCGGTCGGTGCCGCAGTCCTCCTCGCGGATGATGACGTCCTGCGACACGTCCACCAGACGACGGGTCAGGTAACCCGAGTCGGCGGTCCGCAGCGCGGTGTCGGCGAGACCCTTACGGGCACCGTGCGTGGAGATGAAGTACTCCAGCACGGAGAGACCCTCCCGGTACGACGCCTTGATGGGTCGCGGGATGATCTCACCCTTCGGGTTGGCCACCAGACCACGGATCGCCGCGATCTGCCGGAGCTGGAGCAGGTTACCGCGGGCACCCGAGTTGATCATCTTCCACAGCGGGTTCTCCTGCGGCAGCGCGGTGTCCATCTCCTTGGCGACCTCGTTGGTCGCCTTGGTCCAGATCTCGATGAGCTCGCCGCGACGCTCCTCGGCGGTCATCAGACCACGCTGGTACTGCTTGTCGATCCGGTCGGCTTCCTTCTCGTACCGCTCCAGGATCTCCGCCTTGCGCGGCGGAGCGATGACGTCCTCCATACCGATCGTCACGCCGGACCAGGTGGCCCAGTGGAAACCGGCCTCCTTGAGCCCGTCGAGGGTCGCCGCGAGGGCCACCTTCGGGAAGCGCTCGGCGAGGTCGTTGACGATCGCGGAGAGCTGGCCCTTGCGGATCTCGTAGTTCACGAAGCGGTAGCCCGGGGGCAGCGTCTCGTTGAACAGGACCCGGCCGAGCGTGGTCTCCACGGTCACGGTCTCGCCCTCGGACCAACCCTCGGGCGCGACCCACGGCTCGGCGCCGGCGCCGTTGTCGACCCCGACGATGCCGCGCAGCCGGATCTTCACGGGAGCCTGCAGGTGCAGCTCGCCGTTGTCGTACGCCATCCGCGCCTCGGCGTCCGAGCTGAACGCCCGGCCCGCACCCTTCTCATCGGTGGTGAGGTGGGTGAGGTGGTAGAGGCCGATGACCATGTCCTGGGTGGGCATGGTGACCGGCTTGCCGTCGGCCGGCTTGAGGATGTTGTTCGACGACAGCATCAGGATCCGCGCCTCGGCCTGGGCCTCGGCGGAGAGCGGCACGTGGACCGCCATCTGGTCACCGTCGAAGTCGGCGTTGAAGGCGGTGCAGACCAGCGGGTGGATCTGGATGGCCTTGCCCTCGACCAGCTGCGGCTCGAAGGCCTGGATGCCCAGCCGGTGCAGGGTGGGCGCCCGGTTGAGCAGCACCGGGTGCTCGCCGATGACCTCTTCCAGCACGTCCCACACGACCGGCCGCTGCCGCTCGACCATCCGCTTGGCGGACTTGATGTTCTGCGCGTGGTTGAGGTCCACCAGCCGCTTCATCACGAACGGCTTGAACAGCTCCAGGGCCATCTGCTTGGGCAGACCGCACTGGTGCAGCTTGAGCTTCGGGCCGACCACGATGACCGAACGGCCGGAGTAGTCGACGCGCTTGCCCAGCAGGTTCTGGCGGAACCGACCCTGCTTGCCCTTGAGCATGTCGGAGAGCGACTTCAGCGGGCGGTTACCCGGGCCGGTGACCGGCCGGCCGCGGCGGCCGTTGTCGAACAGCGCGTCGACGGCCTCCTGCAGCATCCGCTTCTCGTTGTTGACGATGATCTCGGGCGCGCCGAGGTCGATCAGCCGCTTGAGGCGGTTGTTCCGGTTGATGACCCGGCGGTACAGGTCGTTCAGGTCGGAGGTCGCGAAGCGGCCACCGTCCAGCTGCACCATCGGACGCAGGTCCGGCGGGATGACCGGCACGCAGTCCAGCACCATGCCGAGCGGCGAGTTGCGGGTGTTCAGGAACGCCGAGACGACCTTGAGTCGCTTGAGCGCCCGGATCTTCCGCTGGCCCTTGCCGGTACGGATGGTCTCGCGGAGGTTCTCCGCCTCGGCGTCCAGGTCCATGTTCTGCACCAGGGCCTTGATGGCCTCGGCGCCCATGGCACCCGTGAAGTACTCGCCGAACCGGTCGCGCAGCTCGCGGTAGAGCAGCTCGTCGGTGACCAGCTGCTTCGGCTCGAGCTTGCGGAAGGTGTCGAGCACCTCGTCGAGGCGGTCGATCTCGCGCTGGGCCCGGTCGCGGATCTGGCGCATCTCGCGCTCTCCGCCCTCCTTGACCTTGCGCCGGACGTCCGCCTTGGCACCCTCGGCCTCCAGCTCGGCCAGGTCGGCCTCGAGCTTGGCGGCCCGCTTCTCGATCTCCGAGTCACGGCTGTTCTCGGACTGCCGCTTCTCGGCCAGGATCTCGTTCTCGATCGTCGAGAGGTCGCGGTGCCGCGCCTCGGTGTCCACGCTCGTCACGACGTACGAGGCGAAGTAGATGATCTTCTCGAGGTCCTTGGGGGCGAGGTCCAGCAGGTAGCCCAGCCGGCTCGGCACGCCCTTGAAGTACCAGATGTGGGTGACCGGAGCGGCCAGCTCGATGTGCCCCATCCGCTCACGGCGGACCTTGGAGCGGGTCACCTCGACGCCGCAGCGCTCACAGATGATGCCCTTGAACCGAACCCGCTTGTACTTACCGCAGTAGCACTCCCAGTCCCGCTGAGGACCGAAGATCTTCTCGCAGAAGAGCCCGTCCTTCTCCGGCTTCAGGGTGCGGTAGTTGATCGTCTCCGGCTTCTTCACCTCGCCGTGCGACCACTGACGGATGTCGTCGGCGGTCGCCAGGCCAATCCGCAACTCGTCGAAAAAGTTGACGTCGAGCACGTTATATATCCCTCACACGTCGCTTGTTGCGCCAGCAGCTCATCGGGGCCGGACCTCCGGGGGCGGTCACCCGCCCCCGGAGGTACGACGTCACACTTCCTCGACCGAGCTCGGCTCGCGCCGGGACAGGTCGATGCCCAGCTCCTCAGCGGCCCGGAACACCTCGTCGTCGGTCTCACGCATCTCGAGGGCCACGCCGTCGCTGGAGAGCACCTCGACGTTGAGGCAGAGCGACTGCAGCTCCTTGAGCAGCACCTTGAACGACTCCGGGATGCCCGGCTCCGGGATGTTCTCGCCCTTGACGATGGCCTCGTAGACCTTCACCCGGCCGAGAACGTCGTCGGACTTGATCGTCAGCAGCTCCTGCAGGGCGTACGCGGCGCCGTACGCCTGCATCGCCCAGCACTCCATCTCACCGAAGCGCTGACCACCGAACTGCGCCTTACCACCCAGCGGCTGCTGCGTGATCATCGAGTACGGACCGGTCGACCGAGCGTGGATCTTGTCGTCGACCAGGTGGTTGAGCTTCAGGATGTAGATGTAGCCGACGGCGATGGCGTCCGGCAGCGGCTCGCCGGAGCGGCCGTCGAAGAGCCGCGCCTTGCCGCTGCGCCCGATCAGCTGGTTGCCGTCCCGGTTGGGCAGGGTCGACGCGAGCAGACCGGCGATCTCCTCCTCGCGGGCACCGTCGAAGACCGGGGTGGCCACGTTGGTGTCCCCCTCGGACTCGTCAGCGCCGATCGACTTGAGCTGACGCTTCCACTCCTCGTCCTCGCCCTCGACCTTCCAGCCGGTCTTCGCCACCCAGCCGAGGTGCGTCTCCAGCACCTGACCGATGTTCATCCGGCTCGGCACACCCAGCGGGTTGAGCACGATGTCGACAGGGGTGCCGTCCTCGAGGAACGGCATGTCCTCGACCGGAAGGATCTTGGAGATGACGCCCTTGTTGCCGTGACGGCCGGCGAGCTTGTCACCGTCCTGGATCTTCCGCTTCTGGGCGACGTAGACCCGGACCAGCTCGTTGACGCCCGGAGGCAGCTCGTCGCCGTCCTCCCGGGAGAAGGTACGCACGCCGATGACCGTGCCGGTCTCGCCGTGCGGCACCTTCAGCGAGGTGTCCCGAACCTCACGCGCCTTCTCACCGAAGATCGCGCGGAGCAGCCGCTCCTCCGGGGTCAGCTCGGTCTCACCCTTCGGAGTGACCTTGCCGACCAGGATGTCGCCGGGGACGACCTCGGCGCCGATCCGGATGATGCCGCGCTCGTCGAGGTCGGCGAGCATCTCCTCGCTGACGTTCGGGATGTCGCGGGTGATCTCCTCCGGACCGAGCTTGGTGTCCCGGGCGTCGACCTCGTGCTCCTCGATGTGGATCGAGGTGAGCACGTCCTGCTGCACGAGGCGCTGCGACAGGATGATCGCGTCCTCGTAGTTGTGCCCCTCCCAGGTCATGAACGCCACGAGCAGGTTGCGCCCGAGCGCCATCTCGCCCTCGTCGGTGCACGGCCCGTCGGCGATGACCTGGCCGGCCTCGACGCGGTCGCCCTCGAAGACCACCGGCTTCTGGTTGACGCAGGAGCCGGCGTTGGAGCGGCGGAACTTGTGCAGCAGGTACGTCCGGCGGTGGCCGTCGTCCTGGTGGACGGTGATGTAGTCGGCGCAGAGGTCCTCGATCACGCCACCGACCTCGGCGACCACCACGTCACCGGCGTCGACGGCGGCCCGGTACTCCATGCCCGTACCGACCAGCGGCGACTCGGCCTTGACCAGCGGCACCGCCTGGCGCTGCATGTTCGCGCCCATCAGCGCGCGGTTGGCGTCGTCGTGCTCGAGGAACGGGATCATCGCCGTCGCGACCGAGGTCATCTGCCGCGGCGAGACGTCCATGTAGTCCACGGCGCCCGGCGCGACGTCCTCGGTCTCGCCGCCCTTACGGCGGACCAGGACGCGGTCCTCGGCGAACGAACCGTCGGCCTTCAGCGGGGCGTTGGCCTGCGCCTTGACGTACCGGTCCTCCTCGTCCGCGGTCAGGTAGTCGATCTGGTCGGTGACCCGACCGTCGACGACCTTCCGGTACGGCGTCTCGATGAAGCCGAACGGGTTGACCCGGGCGAAGGTGGAGAGTGCGCCGATCAGACCGATGTTCGGGCCTTCCGGCGTCTCGATCGGGCACATCCGTCCGTAGTGGGACGGGTGCACGTCACGGACCTCGAAGCCGGCCCGCTCCCGGGACAGACCACCCGGGCCGAGCGCGCTCAGCCGGCGCCGGTGGGTCAGGCCCGCCAGCGGGTTGGTCTGGTCCATGAACTGGGACAGCTGCGACGTGCCGAAGAACTCCTTGATCGCCGCCACGACCGGGCGGATGTTGATCAGGGTCTGCGGCGTGATCGCCTCGACGTCCTGGGTGGTCATGCGCTCGCGGACGACCCGCTCCATGCGGGAGAGGCCGACCCGGACCTGGTTCTGGATCAGCTCGCCGACCGTACGCAGCCGCCGGTTGCCGAAGTGGTCGATGTCGTCGGCCTCGTAGCCCTCCTCACCGGCGTGCAGCCGGCAGAGGTACTCGACGGTGGCGACGATGTCGTCCTCGGTCAGCGTGCCGGTGGTGATCGGCACCTCGATCTCGAGCTTCTTGTTGAACTTGTACCGGCCGACCTTGGCCAGGTCGTACCGCTTCGGGTTGAAGAAGAGGTTGTCGAGCAGGGTCTGCGCGTTCTCCCGCGTCGGCGGCTCGCCAGGGCGCAGCTTGCGGTAGATGTCGAGTAGGGCCTCGTCCTGGCCGGCGATGTGGTCCTTCTCGAGCGTGGTCATCATCAGCTCGGACCAGCCGAACCGCTCGCGGATCTGCTCGTTCGACCATCCGATGGCCTTGAGCAGGACGGTGACGGCCTGCCGGCGCTTACGGTCGATGCGGACGCCGACCGTGTCGCGCTTGTCGATGTCGAACTCCAGCCAGGCACCCCGGCTCGGGATGACCTTGACGCTGGAGAGGTCGCGGTCGGAGGTCTTGTCCGGCTGCTTGTCGAAGTACACGCCCGGGGACCGGACGAGCTGGCTCACGACGACACGCTCGGTGCCGTTGATGATGAAGGTGCCCTTCGGCGTCATCATCGGGAAGTCACCCATGAACACCGTCTGGCTCTTGATCTCGCCGGTGGTGTTGTTGGTGAACTCCGCGGTCACGAAGAGTGGCGCGCAGTAGGTGAGGTCCTTCTCCTTGCACTCCTCGATCGAGGCCTTGACCTCGTCGAAGCGCGGAGCAGAGAAGGAGAGCGACATAGTGCCGGAGAAGTCCTCAATGGGACTGATCTCGTCGAGGATCTCCGCGAGACCCGAGCGTGCGTGCTGGTCGTCCGCCGACCGGCCCTGCCAAGCCTCGTTGCCAACCAGCCAGTCGAAGGACTCGGTCTGGATGGCGAGGAGGTTGGGGACCTCGAGGTGTTCGGTGATCCTGCCGAACGAAACTCGGCGGGGAGCGAAAGCGCTCGACGTACGACTGGTCTTCGCAGGGCGGGAAGCTGCCAAGATGCGTCCTTCCGAGGACCTGTGCTGCAGAACGGCTGGTACGCGTGCACTCCAATGACCCCACCAGAAATATCCGCAAACGGACATTTCCGAGCAGGGGTCAAGTCGGAAGGCAGCGCAAACTAGCAGTGTAGCCGAGAGGCTAACCGCTGTCCAGCCCACCCCGCCAGGACATTGCGGAACGTGCTCCGGGCCCCGGAAAACCGGGTCAACCGGGCCGCTCGGAACGCAATGTTCCTGCCGGGCCGCTCGGGTGTCGCGGCCGATGGTGCCGCCGCTTCTCTACCCGCCTGGTGGCCGTCGCAAGCGCGGAAGGTCTTGCTGGTGTCAGCGTGCCTGGCGGCCCGGGGCCACGTCAAGGGCCGGTCTCCGGCTCGCCGCGTCTTTCCCGCCGACCCGCCCGCGCCGCTCACCATCGCCGCGCCCCGCCGTACGAACGGACGCCCTGCTCACGCCCGCTGCCGGCGCTCAGGTCAACGCGACGGGCGGCGACCCGATGCCGGATCGCCGCCCGCCGTAGCGCGATATGTGCCCCGGCTCACTGAGCCGGACGCGCGGGGTGGTGCTCAGGTCACTTGAGGGTGACCTTGGCGCCCTCACCCTCGAGCTTGGCCTTGGCCTTGTCGGCGGTCTCCTTGTTGACCTTCTCCAGGACCGGCTTCGGCGCGCCCTCGACCAGGTCCTTGGCCTCCTTGAGGCCCAGGCCGGTCAGCTCACGCACGACCTTGATGACCTGGATCTTCTTGCCACCGTCGGCGTCGAGGATGACGTCGAACTCGTCCTTCTCCTCCTCGGCCGGGGCGGCGGCACCGCCGGCGGCCGGGGCACCCGCGGCGATGGCGACCGGGGCGGCGGCGGTGACCTCGAAGGTCTCCTCGAACTGCTTCACGAACTCGGAGAGCTCGATCAGCGTCATCTCCTTGAACGCGTCGAGCAGCTCGTCGGTGCTGAGCTTCGCCATGTCTGGCGTCCTTTCCAATTGGTGTGTCTAAGACTGAACCAGGTGCGCCGGGGGGCCTCAGGCCGCCTCGGCGCCCTCCTTCTCGCGCTTGTCCTGCAGTGCGGCCGCCAGGCGGGCGGTCTTCGACAGCGGGGCCTGGAACAGGGCCGCGGCCTTGCTCAGGTTGCCCTTCATCGCGCCGGCCAGCTTGGCCAGCAGCACCTCACGGGACTCCAGGTCGGCGAGCTTCGTGACCTCGGCCGCGGAAATGGCCTTGCCCTCGAAGACCCCGCCCTTGATGACGAGCTTCGGGTTGGCCTTCGCGAACTCGCGAAGCCCCTTCGCCGCCTCGACGACGTCGCCCGAAACGAAAGTCAGCGCGGTAGGACCGGTGAACAGCTCGTCGAGCCCGGAGATACCGGCCTCGGTCGCGGCACGCTTGGCCAGCGTGTTCTTCGCGACCGTGTAGCTGGTCTCCTTGCCGAGCGTGCGCCGCAGCTGGGTGAGCTGGGAAACCGTCAGACCGCGGTACTCGGTCAGCACCGTGGCACCCGCGTTGCGGAAGCTCTCGGTCAGCTCGGCGACGGCCGTGGCCTTGTCGGCCCGGATCGGCTTGTCCGCCATGTCCCTCCTCTCTCGTGCTCGAGGCTGGTCGCCGTCGGGAACGGATGCTCACGACGGCGGCTCAGGAAGCGCGACAACGAGAAAAGCCCCGGCGCAGGGCGCACGGGGCGAGGTCCGGCGGAGGCGGGCACAGTCGGCGGACCATGCTGCACTGCCGATTTACGCTTGCCGCCCTACGCGGGTCGCCCGTCGTCGCGGGACCTTCGACCGTGCCGGGGGCACGGTGACCAGCGGTCTCTGGGTGGTACTTCGCCGCAAGGTTACGCGACACGTGACGCGAGCAGCAAATCACCCCCCGCATGTGTGCCAGCTCACGCCCACGACCCCGGTGACGCGCCCGACCGTCGACCAGCCAAGCGCTGCCCGCCGGCGCCGCCGCGGCCTCGGGTTCAGCGCCGCCTCACGCCCGCGACCGACGCCACCACAGGTAGCCGCCGAGCACGACGGCGCTCCAGGCCACCGCCCAGAAGGTAAGCAGCGCCGCGGCCGGCGCGGTGAGCGCACCGGTGGTGGCCCGGGCGGTCGCCATGATCGGCGGTACCAGCCAGGGCACCGCCGAGCCGCTCAGGCCGAACACGATCGCGCCGACCCCACCGAGGGCGAGCACGGCGACGCCGTACCCGGCGCTGCCCGTACACGCCCGGCTGGCCAACGCGCCGAGCAGCACCGCCGGCGGTACGGCCAGCAGGTGCGCCCAGAGCCCGAGAGCGATGCCGACACCCACGGACCGGCCACCCGGCTCGACCACGGCGGTGACTCCACCGACCAGCCACGGAAAGACCAGCGCCACGGCGACCGTGCCCAGAGCGGCAAACGTGGCGGCGAGCAAACCGGCCGACCGCTCCCGCCGCACCCCGACCACCACCTGCGCGAGGCGGCGCTGCCCGTCCGGCTCCACGTCGAGCAGCAACTTGGTCTGCCAGGCGAGCACCGGGAAGAGGACGACCGCCGAGACGCCGTACGCCTCCGCCGGCTGGGCCCGGCCGCCGCCGTAGAGGATGCCGAGGGCGACCAGCCCGGCAAGCAGCGGCGCCACCGCCCGGCCGGTACGCAGGAACCCGGCCAGCCGGAGCCGGATCAGGGCGGTCACCGGGCGACCTGCCCGCCGGAGGCCGTGGGAGCGGCCGCCGCCTCGGGCGCCCCGACGTCCGGCTGCTCGGGCTCCGGCCCACCCTCGGGGCGTCCCTCACCGGTCTCCGCCTCGGTTCCCGCGCCGTCGGCCACGCCGAGCGGATCGGGGCGTACGCCCAGCACGCGGTGGCCGTCGGCGCGCAGCCTCGCGAGGGTGCCGGCCACCCGCGCGGCGGGCACCGCGATCTCGACCACCGCGTACGACGCGCCCTCGGTCGGCGGCGCCTCCTCGCTCACCTCGCCGTCCAGGACGGTCCAGCGACGCGCGCCGGGCAGCCGGACGGTCTCCCCACGGTGGTCGCTGAGCAGCACAGAACCCCCGTCGGTGAGCACCTCGTCGATCAACTCCGGAACGAGCTCACGGGCGGAGGCGTCCAGCCCCTCCCAGGGCTCATCGAGGACGAGCAGCCCCGGCGGGCGGAGCATGGCCTGGGCGAGACCGACCTTCTGGGCCGTCCCCTTCGACAGCTCGGGCAGCCGGACGCCGCGGAACCGGCCGAGACCGAGGCGTTCGACCCAGCGGTCCACCGCGCGGACCGCGTCGACCGGCGGCAGGCCGGCCATCCGGCCCATCGCGAGCAGGTAGTGCCGGACGTCGAACGGCTGGTCGGCGGGGAACCGCTCCGGAACCCAGCTGACCGCGGCCGGCCGCTCGACGACCCGCCCCCGCGTGGGCCGCAGCACGCCGGCTGCCACCTGGAGGAGGGTCGACTTGCCGACCCCGTTGCGGCCCTGCACGACCGCCGCCTCCCCCGGGC
>NZ_SMKG01000188.1 GCF_004348525.1 Micromonospora sp. 15K316
CCACCCGGCTCCGGAAGCAGCGGCGCAATCACCACCCACGCCTCATCAGTCAACTCACCACGACGCACCACCAGCACATCGTCAACCATCAACCACTACAAGATCGACAGGACACGCCCTAACCGAGGCCCGGATGCGTCGCACCGCTCGGCTTCCGGATTTGCGGATTTCCGCGCGTTCATAGGGTCGGCCGACACGCCAAGCGACCGCGGCTTCCGCTCGGCGAGCATCCGCAGCAGGTCAGCGGCGGTTCGCTGGGTCGCGAACGCTCCGGTAGAGGTGCGCCCTGCCCCATGAAGACCAGCCCAACCGACGGCACCACCATTCGCGCCGCTGAGGCAACGCCACGACCGGGTCCTGATCCCAGCGCCAACCAGGGCAGTCAGCCGGGCTCGTGGTTCCGGTCCGGCGCAGACCTGTCTCGGTGCGGTGACCCGGACTCGGCGTCCGGTCCGGGTCCGGTTCCGCCGGCCGGGTCCGACTCACCCTGCTCGCCGGTCAGCTCCGTGTCGGGCTGATAGCGGTACGCCGCCTCCCGTACCGCCGAGTCGGTTTCTAGTCCGGCGCCGAGCGCACCGCCGACCGTCGCCAGCGAGCTGGCCAGCCAGCCCAGCTTGACCTGATGGGCGACGCCGGCCGGTCGGCCGGTGGATTCAGCGAGCAGGTCCCAGGGGACGAGGGCGATCGCCCCGATGATGGTCAGCGCGGCGAGCGCCACGTACAGCGCGAGGACACCGATCACCACGGTGAGCACGGTGACCATGTTGAAGAGGACGACCTGCTCACGCGCACCCGAATGGCGCGGAACCCGCTCCCAGAGGCGCGCGCCGAGCACCATGGTCAGCACCACCGCCAGGACGGAGCCGACGGTGAGCAGGGCTAGCCGGAGGTTGCCCAAGGCCGCCGACAGCTGCCAAATATCGGCGCTCACCAGGGCGAGGACGGCGGTCGCGAAGGCGCCGACCAGCAGCCGGGAGAGCCGGACAGCAAGCCGCCACGGCCGGTTTGCCCTGAGCATGCCGAGTAGCAGCCGCAGGTTGCCGCCGATAACCCCGGCCAGCAGGCCGATGCCGGACGCCTGGTGGTTCACATGCGTGCCGAGTTCCCGGGTTCGCCGCCGGTTGGCCGGGTGCTGGCGGCGCGGGCCGCCCCGTACCGGGTCGCCTACCGCGTCGGTATCACCGAGCAGTGCCGCGAGGAGCCGGTCGCCCGCTTCGGCCATCCGCCGGGCCACGGCGACGGGGCCTAGCGCGGGCATGGAAAGGACCGCGACGCCGTGTGTGGTGCTGGCGTGCGCGACCACGGGCCTCCGCGCAGTCTGCAACGGCAGGTCTGTCACGCAGAGGACCAGACTCCAGCCCTCGACCAGCATCCGGCGCCGGGTGGCCTCGATGAGCTGGCTGAGGTCGGCCGGACCTTCGACGAGCCGCGCCACGTGGAGCCGTACCGCCCAGTCGACCTCCGGGACCCGGTTGCGGAGTCGATCGGCGAGCTCCGTGGTGGCCTCCCGCGCCAGGTCGGCGGCAACCCCGGGGGCGGCTACGACACCCACGACGAGGCAGTTGCGCCCGGTCACCACACTTCCGGAGCCGACCCGGCCGCTCCCCCGGGCGTAGTGCCGGTCCGTGGCGTCCTCGTTCGGCGGCTCCACTGTCAGCCGTTCCTCCTCATCGGTCGAGCCGTCGTCGGAGGTGATCGCCCGACGCAGGCATCGAGGGTTGTCCTAGTCGGTGGTGACGCTGCTGGCCACGATTGCCGGCGAGCGCCCGGTTCGGGCCGTGCAGCCCGGTCGACGCCCGTCGCCGCCTCTCGTCCCCCCCGTCGGCCTGTCCAGCTTGTCCCCGGTAGGCACCGACTCATTCATCCGCGCCCGGGCGGCCATGCCCGGACCGCCGCTCAGGGCTGGTACTGGCTGCGGGTGCGCGGCAGCCACTGGGGGTGCTGGTCGCGCAGGTAGCGGATCAGTCCCTCGCGTAGGTCGCAGCGCAGGTCCCAGGCGCTGGCACCGTCGGCGGCCGAGGCCTGCACCTGGACGACCACCGTCTGCGGGGTGGCGTCGACCATCTGCAGAACCCACTGGTCTCGATCCCACAGCGGTGAGGACTCGACCAGCCGACGTGCCTCCCGGCGCAGGTCGTCCAGGTCGGCCGTATGGTCGACATGTAACTGGATCTTGCCGACCACTCGAAACTCGTTCCGAGTCCAGTTCTGGAACGGACGCTCGGTGAAATACGTGGTCGGCAGGATGAGCATCCGGTCGTCCCAGAGCCGGATCACCACGTTGGTCAGCTTCACCTCCTCAACCCGGCCCCACTCGCCGTCCACCACCAGCACGTCGCCGACGTGCATCCCGTCGGCGAAGGCGACCTGGATGCCGGCGAACGCGTTCCCGAGCGCGGTTCGGGCGGAGAGACCGATCACCGCTCCGACCACCCCGGCCGAGGTCAGAATGGAGACCCCGAAGAGGCGTACCGGCCGGAAGGTGATCAGGATCAGGCCGACCGCGAGGACCGTGACAACAGCCACCGTAAGCCGCCGCACCGGACGGACCTGGGTCCGGGCCCGCCGGACCCTCCGGCTCGTGACCGGATCGCCCGGCAGCCGACTGAACGCGACCGCTTCGGCAACGTGCAATGCCTTGATCACCAGCCACGCACAGACGGCGACCAGGACCAGCAGGATCGCGTGCCGCAGATGACGCTGCCACGCGGCCGGCCCGGGCGGCAGGGCGTAGAACAGCGTTGAGACCAGCAGGACCGCGGCAGCCGGGCGGCGGCAAGCGCGCCGCAACGGCTCAAGCAGCCACCTGTAGCGGCCACGGGCAACCCGGCGGACCAGCACGCCGGAGACCAGGTCCACGACCACGGCCGCCGTCAGCGCGGCCAACACGATCAGTACGGTACGCATCAGAAGCCGTTCACCGTGATCCCGATGCCGCCTCTCCCGGACTCGCGACCGTACTCCCGCCTCCAGGGTGTCATCCCATCCGGTGGCAAGCGGCAGATATCGAGAATGCCAAACCGCCGTGACCCACGTCCGGCAGCTGCCGAACGACACAGCCGACACTGGCCTGTTGTGGATACCGTGCGGGCGTGGATCGCCGACCTGCGACGCCGTGGGCGCCAGGCGTCGTCGCGCTGCTGACGGTGGTATGGCTCATCGGCGGGCTGGTGCTGCTCGGGTGGGTCTTCGCCATCGGCCTCGATGGCTGGGCGGACCAGCACAGTAACCAGGGCAACGGCGCCGACGCGCTGGCGCGTAAGGCGAACGTGGCACTGCTGCTCCTGGCCGCCGAGGTGGTGGCCGGCCCGGCGGTGATCGCCGTCGTGGCCCGCGGCGGGCTGTTGCGGCGGACCGCCGCCGTCTACCTGGTCATCGCGCTCGGTCTCGGCGTACTCGCCGTACCGGTCGCCGTCGGCGCGTACCGAGAGCTCAACCCGCCCCCGCCTCCAGCACCGACGAGATGTCAGGAGCACAGCGGCGGGGATACCCGCTGCCCCGGCGGGTAGCCCGGCACCGACCTCACCGTCACAGGGCGACGATCGCCGCCGTCTCCGCGGGCAGCTGGATCCGGTCCCGCATCACGGTGACGCCCTCGCCCGTCGCGAGCAGCACGCGCCGCGCCACCCCGGGCAGGGAGATCCCCTGCGCCCGGTCGGCCAGGTTCGCCGCGACCAGGGTGTCGCCTCGGCGCATCACCAGGAACTGGTTCCCGTGCTGCACCGTCACCGCGTTCAACCGGGGGTCGGAGAGGTCCGGCCGGCTCTTTCGCAACGCGATGAGCCGCCGATAAAACTCCAGCATCTCCCGGTGCTCGGGCTTGTCCAGCTCCGCCCAGTCCAACCGGGACCGGACGAAGGTCTGCGGGTCCTGCGGGTCCGGCACCTCCCCCTCGGGCCACCCGTGCGACGCGAACTCCCGCCGCCGCCCGGTCACCACCGCGGCCGCCAGCTCCGGCTCCGGATGCGAGGTGAAGAACTGCCACGGGGTGGTGGCGGCCCACTCCTCCCCCATGAAGAGCATCGGTGTGAACGGCGCGGTCATCAGCAACGTCGCCCCGACCCGTAGCAGGTTGGGCGAGAGCGAGGTCGAGATCCGGTCGCCGGTGGCGCGGTTGCCGATCTGGTCGTGGTTCTGCAGGTACGCGACGAAGCGGTGCCCGGGGATCCGGGAATCCACCGGCCGGCCGTGGTGCCGGTTGCGGAAGCTCGACCAGGTGCCGGCGTGGAAGAAGCCGCCGGTCAGCACGTCGGTGAGCGCCTGCAACGACCCGAAGTCGGCGTAGTAGCCCTGCCGCTCCCCGGTCAGCAGGGTGTGCAGGGCGTGGTGGGCGTCGTCGTTCCACTGGGCGTGCAGCCCGTACCCGCCCGCCTCGCGCGGGGAGATCAACCGCGGGTCGTTCAGGTCCGACTCGGCGATCAGCGACAGGGGCCGCCCGAGGTGGGTGGAGAGCGACTCCACCTCGACGGCCAACTCCTCCAGCAGCG
This sequence comes from Micromonospora sp. 15K316, assembly GCF_004348525.1. Classification (GTDB taxonomy): domain Bacteria; phylum Actinomycetota; class Actinomycetes; order Mycobacteriales; family Micromonosporaceae; genus Micromonospora. Next base: position 4,488 of record NZ_SMKG01000188.1, read on the forward strand.
GCACCGCGCGGCTGTCCGGCAGCGCGTGCACCGCGTCCAGCCGCAGCCCGTCGACGTGGTAGTCGCGCAGCCACATCAACACGCTGTCGGTGATGTAGCGGCGTACCTCGTCGGAGTGGGGGCCGTCGAGGTTGACCGAGCGCCCCCACGGGTTGGCCTGCTCGGACAGGTACGGGCCGAACCTCGGCGCGTAGGCCCCGGAGGGCCCGAAATGGTTGTAGACGACGTCGAGGATCACCCCCAGTCCCTTGCCGTGCGCGGCGTCCACCAGCCGTTTCAGCCCGTCGGGCCCGCCGTAGGGCTGGTGCGGCGCATACCAGCAGACGCCGTCGTAGCCCCAGTTGTGCTCGCCGTTGAAGGCGTTGACCGGCAGCAGCTCGATCAGGTCCACGCCGAGCGCGACCAGATGGTCGAGGCGCTCGATGGCCCCGTCGAAGGTGCCCTCCGGGGTGAACGTGCCGATGTGCAGTTCGTAGAGGACGCTGCCGGGCAACTGCCGCCCGGTCCACACGCCGTCACTCCACCGGAACGTCGAGTGGTCGTAGCGGCGGCTCGGCCCGTGCACCCCGTACGGCTGCCAGGCCGATCGGGGGTCGGGCAGGGGCTGGTCGTCGTCGTCGAGCAGGAAGGCGTAGTCGGTGCCGGGCCCGGCGTCGGGCACCTCGACCCGCCACCAGCCGTCCGGCCCGCCGCTCATCTCGTGGTCGGCGGCGCCGGTGAGGCGCAGCCGGACCCGGGCGGCTTCGGGCGCCCACACCGTGAACTCGGTCATGCGGCAGCCTCCACGTGATCGACGGGAGCGAGGAGGGCGACGGGATAGGTGCTCAACAGATCTTGAAGGAGCAGCTCAGACCCACTGTAGACCCGCCCGGTGAACAGGTCGGTCACATTGTGTACAGGAAGCGACAGAACCGTGTCGCGCCAGCCACCCGCGCGGGCCAGCCGCAGCGGCAGCCGGGTCGCGACGGCGACCGCGCCGCCCCGGTCGAACGCCACCGCGTGCGACGCCGCCGGGCCGTGCACCGGGACCGGTCGGTAGCCGGCGAACAGGTCGGGCCGGCGCCGTCGCAGCCGCAGCGTGCGGGAGACCACGAGCAGCTTCGCCGCACCGCCGGCGTCGACCGGTGGCTGCCAGCCGGCGTCGAGCCGGGCCAGCAGCTCCCGGCGTACGGCGAAGTCGACCGGGCGGCGGTTGTCCGGGTCGACGAGGGAGTTGTCCCACAGCTCGGTGCCCTGGTAGGTGTCGGGCACCCCGGGCATGGCGAGCTGCACGAGCTTCTGCCCGAGCGAGTTCGACCAGCCGGCCGGGGTGATCTCGGCGGCGAAGGCGGTCAGCTCGGCGGGCAGCCGCTGGTCGTCGTACATCCGGTCGACCATCGCGTGCAGCGCCCGCTCGAAGGCCGGGTCGGGGTCGGCCCAGCTGGTCGAGACGGACGCCTCCCGGGCGGCCTTCTCCCCGTACGCGTGCAGCCGCTCGCGGTCGAGCGGCCAGGCGCCCACCGCGGTCTGCCAGAGCAGGTGCGCGAACGCCGGGTCGGGCAGCGGCGCGCGAGCCATCCAGGCGGTGACCTGCTCGGCCCACCGCCGCGGCAGCTCGCTGAGCACGGCGAGGCGGGCCCGGACGTCCTCGCTGCGCTTCGTGTCGTGAGTGGAGAGCGTGGTCATGCCGGTCGGCCAGCGGACGTGCCGGGCCGCCGCGAACCTGTGGAACTCGGCCGGGGGCACCCCGAAGTGCGCGGGGCTGCCGCCGACCTCGTTGAGCGCGACGAACCGGCTCCACCGGTAGAAGGCGGTGTCCTCGACGCCCTTCGCCATCACCGCGCCGGTGAACTGCGGGAAACGCGCGGCCAGCTCGTCGTCCGGATCGCGCAGCCGCCGGGCGATCGCGTCGAGCGCGCCGGTCAGGTCCGGGCGGCGGCGGCCGGCCTCCGCGCGGGCCGCGGCGAGGTGCCGGGCGCCGTGCGGTGGATACCCGCGGTAGACGGGGAAGGCGGCGGCGAGCTCGGCGAGGGCCGCCCGGGCCGCGTCCGGTTCCACGTCGGGCGCGAGGGCGGCGAGCCGGGTCAGCTCGGCGGCGAGCAGCCGGGTGGCGGCGGCGAGCTTCGTCTCGTGCGTGAGGTCCTCGTAGGAGGTGCGCCGGCCGACGAGCCGGGCGTCCAGCGCGGTGAAGTCGCCCTCCGCGGCCGGGTCGACGAAGAGCCCGGAGACCGCCGCCAGGGCCTCGTAGCCGGTGGTGCCCGCCACCGGCCAGCCCGGCAGCTCCTCGCCGTACTCCAGGATTTTCTCCACCACCAGCCAGACCGATGGTGCGGCGGCCCGCAGCCGGGCCAGGTAGCCGGCGGGGTCGCGCAGCCCGTCCGGGTGGTCGACCCGGATGCCGTCGACCTCGCCCGCCGACGCCCACCGCAGGACCAGCTCGTGGGTGGCGGCGAAGACCTCCGGATCCTCCACCCGCAGGCCGGCGAGGTCGCTGACGGCGAAGAACCGGCGGTACGTCAGCTCGGCGTCGCCGCGCCGCCACGACACCAGCTCGTAGTGCTGCCGGTCGTGCACCTGCCGCGGGGTGCCCCCGGTGGTGCCGTCGGCGATCGGGAAGCGGTGCTCGTGGTAACGCAGCTCCCCGTCGACGACGGTGAGGTCGTCGAGGGCGGCGGGCGTCTCCGCCAGCACCGGCAGCAGCAGCCGGCCGCGCCCCCAGTCGATGTCGAACCAGTGGGCGTACGCCGAGGCGCGTCCCCGGCGCAGCACGTCCCACCACTGCGGGTTGGCGGCCGGCACGGCCACCCCGGCGTGGTTGGGCACGATGTCCACCACCAGGCCGAGCCGGGCCGTACGCAGCGCGCGCAGCAGGCGCTGCCGACCGGCCTCCCCGCCCAGCTCCGGGTTGACGGCCCGGTGGTCGACCACGTCGTAGCCGTGCGCCGAGCCGGGGCTGGCGGTGAGCAGCGGCGCGCTGTAGAGGTGCGTCACGCCGAGGTCGGCGAGGTAACCGGCGAGCCCGGCGGTGGCGTCCAGGTCGAAGCCGGGGCGTACCTGCACCCGGTAGGTGGCGCCGACCCGGGCGGCCGGCGCGCTGCTCGTCTCGTCCGGTCGGGGGGCCGCGGACATCAGACCGTCCTCTCCAGGACCACCAGGGAGCGGTCCGGCACCCGGATCGCGCCGCCCGCGCTGATCACCGTGACCTCGTCCCGGTCCGGCTCGGCGGTGCTGATCACCAGCTCCCATTTCTGTCCGAACTCGCCGCCGGGCATCGTGAACTCCAGCGGCGCGTCGTGGGCGTTGAAGCAGAGCAGGAACGAGCTGTCGTGGTGACGCTGGCCGTACTGGCCGCGCTCGCGGATGCCCTCACCGTTGACGAAGAGCGCCACGGAGCGGCCGAAGTCGTTGCCCCAGTCCTCGCCGGTCATCTCCCGGCCGTCCGGGGTGTACCAGGCCAGGTCCGGCAGGGGCGCGTCGATCTCCCGGCCGCCCACCGGCAGGCCGGTGAAGAACCGGCGGCGGCGGAACACCTGGTGCCGGCGGCGGAACGCGACGAGCGTGGCGACGAACTCCAGCAGCTGCTCGTCGGCGTTCTCCCAGTCGACCCAGGACAGCTCACTGTCCTGGCAGTAGGCGTTGTTGTTGCCCTGCTGGGTACGGCCCAGCTCGTCGCCGTGCCCGATCATCGGCACGCCCTGGGAGAGCATCAGCGTGGCGAGGAAGTTACGCCGCTGCCGGGCGCGCAGGGCCAGCACCGCGTCGTCGTCGGTAGGCCCCTCCACGCCACAGTTCCACGACCGGTTGTGACTCTCGCCGTCCCGGTTCTCCTCACCGTTGGCCTCGTTGTGCTTGTCGTTGTACGAGACCAGGTCGGCGAGGGTGAACCCGTCGTGGCAGGTGACGAAGTTGATGCTGTGGAACGGGCGGCGGCCGTCGTCCTGGTAGACGTCGGCCGAGCCGGAGATCCGGGAGGCGAACTCGGCGAGGGTCGCCGGCTCGCCGCGCCAGAAGTCCCGCACGGTGTCCCGGTACTTGCCGTTCCACTCCGTCCACTCCGGCGGGAAGTTGCCCACCTGGTAACCGCCGGGGCCGACGTCCCACGGCTCGGCGATGAGCTTGACCTGGCTCACCACCGGGTCCTGCTGCACCACCTCGAAGAAGGTGGAGAGGCGGTCGACCTCGTAGAACTCGCGGGCCAGGGTCGCGGCGAGGTCGAAACGGAAACCGTCGACGTGCATCTCGGTGACCCAGTACCGCAGCGAATCCATGATCAGTTGCAGCGAGTGCGGGCTGCGGACGTTCAAGCTGTTGCCGGTGCCGGTGTAGTCGACGAAGTAGCGCCGGTCCTCCTCGGAGAGGCGGTAGTAGCTGGGCGCGTCGATGCCCTTGAAGCTCAGCGACGGCCCGAGGTGGTTGCCCTCGGCGGTGTGGTTGTAGACCACATCGAGGATCACCTCGATGCCGGCGGAGTGCAGCGCCTTCACCATGCCCCGGAACTCCTGCACCTGCTGGCCGAGGCGGCCCATCGCCGAGTAGCCGTGGTGCGGGGCGAAGAAGCCGATGGTGTTGTAGCCCCAGTAGTTGCGCAGCCCCAGGTCGGCGAGGCGGTGGTCGTGCACGAACTGGTGCACCGGCATCAGCTCGATCGCGGTCACCCCGAGCCGCGTCAGGTGCTCGATCATCGGTGGCGAGGCGATGCCGGCGTACGTGCCGCGCAGCTCCTCCGGGATGTCGGGGTGGCGCACGGTCAGCCCGCGGACGTGCGCCTCGTAGATGACCGAGTGGTGGTAGGGGGTGCGCGGTGGCTTGTCGTTGCCCCAGTCGAAGTAGGGGTTCACCACCACGGACTTGGGCATGAACGGCGCCGAGTCGACCTCCGACATCCGCTCCGGGTGCTCCAGGTCGTAGTCGTAGACCGCCGGGTCCCACGTCACGTCCCCGTCGACCGCCTTGGCGTACGGGTCGAGCAGCAGCTTGTGCGGGTTGCAGCGCAGCCCGGACGCCTGGTCGTACGGACCGTGGACGCGGTAGCCGTAGCGCTGCCCCGGCTCGACGCCCGGCAGGTACGCGTGCCAGACGTACGCGTCCACCTCGCGCAACTCGACCCGACGTTCGGCGCCGGTGTCCCACTCGTCGAAGAGGCAGAGTTCGATCTTCTCGGCGACCTGGGAGAAGATGGCGAAGTTGGTGCCCATCCCGTCGTAGGTGGCGCCGAGGGGGTAGCGCTCGCCCGGCCAGACCTGCATGTCGCTCCTTCGGTTCTGATCATGAGCGCACCGCGTCATGAGCGCACCGCACGGCGGGCCGCACGATGCGCACGGCGGTAATGCCCCGCGCCCGCTCCGGCCAATCCACCCTTTCAGCCGATGGGGGAAATCCGTCCGACTCGGACAGGCCGACCGTTCAGGTGTCGTCCGTCACCTCTGACCCTTTTCGGGATGCGATCCACGGCCGGATGGCTTTTCCTGGTTCAGGGACGCGCACGCACCCGCGCCTCGATCCCGCCCACCACCCTGCCTACGCCGCCATCGCCGCCGGCGCGTACGCCCCTGCCTGGACGGAGACAGATGTGACCACCCTGCGGGTCGGCGAGCCGCTCGCCATCGCCCCGGACCGGGCCTGCCGGCCCACCCTGACCCGTACCCAGATCCCGCAGCCGGCCGGCCCCGGGGCCGGTCCCGCGCCGCAGCGCATCCTGATGCTGTCGTGGGAGTACCCGCCGGTCCTCGTCGGCGGCCTCGGCCGGCACGTGCACGCCCTCTCCGTCGCCCTCGCCGCCGCCGGCCACGACGTCACAGTCGTCACCCGCCACGCCGACGGCGCCCCACTCGAGGAGTACGCCGACGGCGTCCGCATCATCCGCGCCGCCGAAGACCCCGTCACCTTCCCCCTGGCCACCAACAGCCTCCTCGCCTGGACCATGGCCTTCAACCACACCCTCACCCGCGCCGCCCTGCGCGCCACCGAAGCCGGCGACTACGACGTCATCCACGCCCACGACTGGCTCGTCGCCCACACCGCGATGACGCTGCGCGAGCACCTCGACATCCCGCTCGTCACCACCATCCACGCCACCGAGGCCGGCCGGCACCAGGGCTGGCTCCCCGAGGAGATGAACCGCACCATCCACGGCGTCGAGCAGTGGCTCGCGAGCGAGTCGGGCCGCGTGATCGTCTGCTCGGGGTACATGTCCGACGAGGTGACCGCCCTGTTCGGGGTGCCGTCCGCCCGGGTCGACGTGGTGCCCAACGGTGTCGAGCCGCACCGCTGGCAGGCGCGGGGCACCACGGTCGCCGCGGCCCGGGCGCGCTTCGCCGGAGACGGGCCGCTGGTCACCTTCGCCGGCCGGCTGGTGTACGAGAAGGGCGTGCAGCACCTGCTCGCCGGAGTTCCCCGGCTGCGGGAGCTGCACCCGGGGCTGCGGGTGGTGATCGCCGGCGACGGCCCCTACCGCGGGGAGCTGGAGGCCGAGGTGCACCGGTTGGGTCTCGGCGGCACGGTGGAGATGCCGGGCTTCCTCGGCGGGGAGCTGCCCGCGCTGATGGCCGCGTCGGACTGCTTCGTGGTGCCGAGCATCTACGAGCCGTTCGGGATGGTGGCCCTGGAGGGCGCGGCGGCCGGGGCGCCGCTCGCGGTCGCGGCCACCGGTGGGCTCGCCGAGATCGTCGAGCCGGGCGTCACCGGGATGACGTTCCGTCCGCAGGACCCGGACGGGCTGGTCGAGGCGGTGCACGCGCTGCTCGCCGACCCGGACCGGTCGCGTGCCCTGGCCCGGCGGGCCCGCACGCTGGTGCACGAGCAGTACGGCTGGTCGGCGATCGCCCGACGCACCGCCACCACGTACGCCACCGCGATCGCCCAGGACCGGTCGTTCACGGCGGCGCGCACGGAGCAGCGGATGGCGGCGGGCCGGGCCCTCCGCCCGGTCACCGCCGGCAACCTCCTGGCCGCCGCCGGCCTCCGCTGAACCCCGCCCGGCCCGACGCTGCGGCATCCGGCGCGCTCCGTGTGGCGTGCGGGCGCACTCCCAGCGGCGTCCGGCGGGGGCGCGTCCCGCGCAGCGCGTCGGCGCTCCCTGCGGCATCCGACGCGCCGCGCCCCGTGCGGCACGGCGCGCCTCCGGGGGGCCTCGATACCGCTGCATGGCACCTTTAGAGCTGAATCGCTTACGACATCGAAGCCGATCCGTTTACGACATCAGCTCCAAAGGCTGCGAACCCCGAACCCCGAGCCCCGAAGACGACTGATC
>NZ_SMKG01000189.1 GCF_004348525.1 Micromonospora sp. 15K316
GCCCCCGCGTCCCGGCCGGCTCGGTAGCCCTGGCCGGCCCGTACGCCGGGATCTATCCGGGCCCGTCCCCGGGTGGGTGGCTGCTGGTCGGCCGGACCGGGCTGCCGCTCTTCGACGTCACCGCCGACCCGCCGACCCGGCTCACCCCCGGCACCCACGTCCGGCTGGTGCCGGCATGACCGGCGAACTCGTCGTACTCCGGGCCGGGGCGCTCACCACCGTGCAGGACCTCGGCCGACCCGGCTACGCACATCTCGGCGTGCCCCGCTCCGGCGCGCTCGACCCCGCCGCGCTCCGGCTCGCCAACCGGCTGGTCGGCAACCCCGAGGGCGCGGCCGGGCTGGAGATCACCGTGACCGGCTGCGCGCTGCGGCTCACCCGGGCGGCCACCGTCGCGGTAACCGGCGCCGCCGCGGAGATCCGCGTCGGGTCCCGCCCCGGCGACACCGGTCGGCCGCTCTCCGTACCGGCCGGGGCGCTGCTGCGGATCGGCCCCGCCCGCGGCGGCGTACGCAACTGGCTGGCCGCCTGCGGCGGGATCGACCTGCCGCCCGTGCTGGGCAGCCGGGCCACCGACACCCTCTCCGGGCTCGGCCCGCCGCCGCTGCGCGACGGTGACCGGTTGCCCCTCGGCACACCGACCGGGCCGCCCGCGCCGGTCGACCTGACCGTCGGCCCGCCGACCCGCGACGAGCTGCGGATCGCCGTACGCCTCGGCCCGCGCGACGACTGGTTCACCCCGGCGGCGCTGGACCGGCTCTTCGGCACGGCGTACACGGTGAGCCCGCTGAGCAACCGGGTCGGGGCGCGACTCGTGGGCGCGCCGCTGCCCCGTGCGGTCGCCGGGGAACTGCCCAGCGAGGGGATCGTGCTCGGCGCCGTGCAGGTCCCGGCGGACGGCCAACCGCTGATCTTCCTGGCCGACCATCCGACGACCGGCGGGTACCCGGTCGTCGGGGTGGTGGCCGACGTGACCCCGCTCGCGCAGGCCCGTCCAGGCACTACCGTCAGGTTTCATGGACCTCAACGCTGACCTCGGCGAGGGATTCGGCATCTGGCGGCTCGGCGACGACGACGCGCTGCTGAGCCTGATCACCTCGGCGAACGTCGCCTGCGGCTTCCACGGCGGCGACGCGCCCACCATGCGCCGGGTCTGCGAACAGGCCGCCCGACGCGAGGTTGCCGTCGGCGCGCAGGTCGGCTACCGGGACCTGGCCGGGTTCGGCCGGCGGCACATCGCGTACGACTTCGCGGAGCTGCGCGACGAGGTGATCTACCAGCTCGGCGCGTTGGACGGGTTCTGCCGGCTCTTCGGGACCCGGGTGCGCTACCTGAAGCCGCACGGGGCGCTCTACCACGCGGCGACGTGCGACGAGAAGGAGGCGGCGGCGCTGGTGGCGGCGGTCGACGAGTACGACCACCGGCTGCCGTTGCTCTGCCAGCCCGGTTCGGTGCTCGCCCAGCTGGCCGTCGGCGCCGGGCTGCGGGTCGTCGCCGAGGGCTTCGCCGACCGTGGCTACCTGCCCAACGGCACCCTCGTGCCGCGCAGCGCACCCGGCGCACTGGTCACCGACCCCGAGCAGGTCGCCGAACGGGCCGTCCGGATGGCCACCGAGCGGACCGTGGTGGCCGTCGACGGCACCGTCGTGCCCTGCCCGGTCGAGTCGATCTGCCTGCACGGCGACACTCCCGGCGCGGTCGCCTCGGCGGAGATGGTTCGTGCCGCGCTGATCGACGCGGGGGTCGCGCTCACGCCCTTCACGGCCTGAGCGCGGGAGCCCCTACCCGGGGCCCCGCAGCGGCTCAGGCGTCCAGGCCGCGCAGCACCAGCGGCAACCGGGCCGCGCCGCTCTCCACCACCCGGACCGGTACGCCCCAGTCCTGCCGGGTCAGGTGGCAGGCGGCGTGCTCGACGTCGACGTCGCAGGTGGCCGCCTGGGCGGTCACCTGGAGCACGCCACCGGTCACCTCGCCGTTGACCACCAGCCGCCGGGACAGCTCCGTGCTCGTCCCCGCTCCCTCGACGAGCAGCTCGGGCGGGGAGGCGGAGATCACCAGTCGGGTGGACGGACCGTACGTCTCGTCGAGCTTCTGCCCCGGCGCGGGGGTGAAGATGATGTCCAACGTCAGCTCGCCGGGCGTGACGTCCGTCGGCTTGCGCTCGGCGCGGTGCCGGGGCCCGTCCACCGTGTTCGCGCCGGCTGCGGAGAGCGCGCCGGGGGCCAGCCGGGTGAGCCGGTGCGCGGCGGACTCGACCACCAGCACCTCGCCCTCGCCGGTGACCACCAGGTCGCTCGGCTCGGCCAGGCCGTCGGTGACGGTGGAGACCTGGTCGGTCGCCGGGTCGAACCGCCGGACCGCGCCGTTGTACGTGTCCGCGATCAGCACCGAGCCGTCCGGCAGCGCGCACACGCCCAGCGGGTGCTGGAGCAGCGCCGACGCGGCCGGCCCGTCGACGTGGCCGAAGTCGAAGAGCCCCTGCCCGACCGCAGTGCCCATGACGCCGTTCTGCACGTACCGGATCGCGCTGGTCTCGCTGTCGGCGATCCAGAGGCGGGCGCCGTCGGCGGAGACGGAGAGGCCGGACGGCTGGGCCATCCACGCCTCGGCCAGCGGGCCGTCGCGCAACGCCTCGACCGTCGTGCCGGCGTACATGCCGGCGGTCCGCTTGATCGGGTCGAACCACCACAGCTGGTGGATGCCGGCCATCGCGATGACGACCTTGTCGTCGTACCAGGCGAGGTCCCAGGGGGAGGAGAGGTCGACCGAGAGCGCGTCGTGCGAGTGGTCGTCGACCGTCGAGCGCCACTGCCGCCCCGTGCCGGCGATCGTGACCACCTCGCCGGTCGACAGGCGTACGCCGCGGAGCAGATGGTTGACGGTGTCCGCGACGACCAGGTCGTAGCCCGCGACCTCGGCCACCTGCTCGGGCAGCAGGCAGAGCCCCTGCGGCTCGGAGAACGCGGCGACCTCGGCTGGGCCGTCGGTCCGCCCCCGGTCCCCCGAGCCGATCCGGCGTACCAGCGTCTCGCCGTCGGGCGCGAGCTCGGCCAGCGAGTGCCGGGCCGAGTCGGAGACGAGCAGGTTGCCTCCGTCCAGCAGCACGGCCTTGCCGGGGAAGCGCAGCGTGGTCTCCGGCTCGGCGGGCGGGACGTACGGGCCGTCCCCCCGGTGCAGGGTGCCCTTCGCCTCGTGGACGGCGATCAGCTCGTCGATCAGCCGGGCCAGGCCCTCGGCGTGCCCCTCACCGGCCATGGTGGCCACCACGTACCCCTCGGGGTCGATCACCGAGAGGGTCGGCCAGGCGCGCGCCGCGTACTGCTGCCACATGTCCATCTCGGGGTCGTCGAGCACCGGGTGGTGCACCCCGTACCGCTCGACCGCCGCCGCGAGCGCGTCGGCGTCCTTCTCGTGCTCGAACTTCGGCGAGTGGATGCCGATCACCACGAGCACGTCGCCGTACTTCTCCTCGAGCGGCCGCAGCTCGTCGAGCACGTGCAGGCAGTTGATGCAGCAGAAGGTCCAGAAGTCGGCCAGAACGATCTTGCCGCGGAGGTCGGCGAGGGTGAGGTCGCGGCCGCCGGTGTTCAACCAGCCCCGACCGCGCAGCTCGGGAGCCCGTACTCGTGCGCTCATGCGTCCAGTCTGCCGGACCCGGCCGTCCCCGCCCGGCGGTACCCCGCGCGGGCTCGATCACACCGCTGCGGCGGTCAAGACACGACGACGGGGGCCACGGCAGACCGTGGCCCCCGTCGCGGCGGCTACTGGCCGGCGGCGGCCGGCTTCAGGCAGAGCACCCGGTTCGGCCCGTCACCCTGCAGTACGACGTGCGGCAGGCTCGGGTCGCCGCACTTGTCCTTGTTGTCGACCTTCGAGACCACGGTGAACGCCTCCGCCTCACCGCAGTCGGCCGCGACGGCGGTCTCCCCGGATTTCTTCACGCAGGTGCCGACGGCCGGGTCGAAGGACGGGGCCTGATCGCCGCCGACCTTACCGAGCAGGAAGAGCAGGCCGAGCGGCACGGCCAGGATGAGCACCGCGGCGGTCAGCACCGCGGCCAGCACCCGACCGTTGCGGACCTTCGCCGGCGGCGGTTCGGACTTCGGCTCCGCGTCCGGCTTGAACGCGTCGAACCGGCTCTGGTCTGCCTCCGGCGCACCCGGCGTCCAGTTGGGGGCGGCGTGCTGCTCCGCCTCGTTCTGCCCCCAGGAGGGGACGGACCCCGGCTGGGCCGGACCGCCCTGACCCCAGGCGGGCACGGCCGGCTGCTGCGGGGGCGGCGGGAACGCGGACGGGAACGTGCTGGTGGGCGCCGGCTCGGTGTCGGGCAACGCCGGCGGCCCGTAGCCTGCGACCGGGGGCATCCCGGGGTCGTGGGGCACCGGCGACCCGAACGGGTCGGCCGGTCGCTCGCCGGGGTGCGGCCGGTTCCCGTTGACCGGTCGGGTGTTGTTGGGCGCGTCGACGAAGGTCGGCACCCCCGGCGGGAACGCCGGTGGGGCCGGCGGACCCGAGCTCACCGGGGCGGGCTCGGCGTAGCCGTTCGGCGGGGCGGGAAGCTCCCGGTCGTCGAAGCGGGGCGCGGCCTCCGGCCGGGCGTCGGCCCCGTACCCGTCCGGCTGAGCCTGCTCCGGCTCGTCCGCCGGCTCCGGCCGGGCCGGGCGACCGTAGACGCGGGGCTGCGGAGTGGACCCGCCGTCGGGGCGCAGCGGCTGGTCGGCGGGGGGCAGCACCCGGCTGGCCAGCGGCACCGCGGCGCTCGCCGTGGTACGACCGGCCGCGCCGGACTCGGGCGAGGTGCGCGGCGCGGGCACCACCGGACCGGCCGGTGCCGGCGACTCGTCGGGGTGGGCCTCGGCAGCCCAGGCGGGCTGCTCCGGCGCGTAACCCTGCCCGGTCGCCTCGACGGGCGGCCAGTCGCCCCGCTCGCCCGTCGTCGCCTGTCCGGTCGCCGCGCCGTACGTGGCCGGTGCGGGCTGCCCCGCGGTTGCGCCGAACGGAGCCGGCGGCGGGAAGTCGGCGGCCGGTGCGTAGTCGGCCGGCGGCGTGGCAGCCAGACTCGCGCCCGGTACGCGCTGTTCCTGCGGAGGCAGCGGTACGACGTTCGCCGGGGAGATCCCTGGCGCGGGACCGGGCTGGTAGATCGGTGCGTCCTCGGCCCGCTCGGCGGGGCGGCTCGCGGCGTCGGCGTCGGTGTTGCCCCACGCCTCGCCGGGTGCCCACGGCTCCACCTCGGACACACCGGCCCGCTCGCCCGGATTGCGCTGCGGCAGGGCTCCCGCGCCGGGCACGCTGGCGCTGGCCCGCGCGGGCGTGCCAGTCGGCTCGGCCGGCCAGCCGCCGGAGCGGCCGGGGTCGGCCGGCGGCTCCTGCCAGCCGCCCGCCGGCGCGCTGTCCTGCGGCTGGTCCTGAGCCGGCGAGAGCATCCAGTCGGGCTGCTGCGGCTGGCTCTCCGGGGTGGCGCCCCAGTGCTGTGCGGCCTGGTCCGGCTGGCTCGGGGCACCCGCGCCCCACCCGCCGGAGTTGTCGGCCGGGCCGGTCGGGTTCGCGGTCCCCGCCGACCAGCCGGTGTCCTGCTGCGGGGGCCAGCCGCCGGCGTCGGTCGCCGCCGGCACCTGCGCGGCGCCGCGCACGGCCGGCTCGGCCTGCGCCCAGGCCGGCTGGTCGGTCTGCGGCGCGCCGTCGTTCCAGCCGTTCGCGGGTGTCGGCTGCCCCGGCTGGGCACCGCCGTCGGACCATCCGCCGTTGGCCGGGCCGGGCTGCGCCGGGGCGCCCCAGCCGGCGCCGGCCTGGTCGGTCTGCGGCGACGGGTCGCCCTGTTGCGGTGGAGTCCACCCGCCCGAGCGCGCCGGGTCGTCCTGCGGCCAGGCCTGCGGGGGCGCTGCTTGCGTCGGCACCTGGGCCGCGCCGCGGGCGGCCGGCTGGGACTGGGGCCAGGCGGGCTGCTCGGCCGCGCCGGTCCAGCCCTGGCCGGACTGCTCGGGCTGCCCACCCCAGGCCGGCTGGGGTGCGCCGGTCGCGGGCCATGGCGCGGGGTGTCCCGCGTCGGCCGCCGGCGGGGGCTGCGCCGCGCCCCAGGCGGCGGGCGGCTGATCGTTCTGGGCTGCCCAGCCGTGCGCGGTCGGATTGGGTCCTGCCGGTGGCGGGGGCGCCCAACCCAGGTCCGGGCCGGCGCCGTAGCCGTTCGCCGGCTGCGCCGGGCGGTCGCCGTACGGCGTCGGTCCGCCGGCGCCCGGCGGCACCTCGTCCGGCTCCTGGCCGGGGTGGTGCGGGCCCTCGGACGTCATCGGTGCGCCTCCTCATCACATGTCGGCCGCCGGTGCCGATCGGTCTCCTCGGCTTGGCTGCCGGCGTTGCCGGCATACCGGCCGTGCCGGGCTCCCCGCACCGTATCCGGTGTCCGTACGTGGCATCCGGGGAGCATCGGTCGTCACTCCACGTGCTCGGATGGTGTCGAGCTGCTCCTAGTCGGCTCGACCTGTCCCGAATCGGTGGCGACGACCGAAGCCCACCGTACCGGGCGCTGCGCCTAGGTGGAATCCCGGTGTCAATGGGTGTGAAACGCCGATGACCCGCCCGGTGCTACCGGGCGGGTCATCGATCTGGAGGAGGTGAGGAAAGGTCTGGTGCGTCAGCTCATGTGACGCTGGGCGATCGCGAGGAGCTCCTCGCGGACGGCCGGCGAGTTGGCGGAGCGCAGCGCGTGCTCGATGGCACGGGCGCGGCGGTTGGCGTCGCGGCGGGTCTTGATTCGCTCGATCATGCTCACGGTCGGTCTCTCCTCCGGCTATTCGGTTGTCAGCCCCTTGATGTCTCCATTAAACAGGAAGCAGGCGCAGACTTCCATCGATTCTTAGGTGAGCTGCGCCACGAGCCGAATAATCAAAGGTTTCCTCCGGTCTGCGCCGACGTTTCTGTCGCCCAACGGACACGGCCGGTGTGCCGGGCGTTAACCCGTGGCACACCGGCCGTGGCTGGTGGAGCGGACGGTCAGGTCCAGGCGAGCAGCGCCGCCTCCGGATCGGAGAGGAAGTCCCCGATGTCCCGGAGGAACTTCGACCCGAGCTCACCGTCGATGATCCGGTGGTCGAAGGAGAGACCGAGCGTGGTGACCTGGCGTGGACGCACCTTGCCCTTGTGGACCCAGGGCATCTCCCGGATCGCGCCGAAGGCCAGGATCGCCGACTCGCCCGGAGGCAGGATCGGCGTCCCGCTGTCGACGCCGAACACCCCGACGTTGGTGATGGTCAGGGTGCCGCCGGACATGTCCGCCGGCGTGGTGCGGCCGGCCTTGGCCGTCTGCACCAGGTCGGTCAGCGCGTCGGCCAGCTCGCGCAGCGTGAGCCGCCCGGCGTCCTTGACGTTCGGCACGATCAGCCCGCGCTCCGTCGCCGCGGCGATGCCCAGGTTGACGTACTCCTTGACGACGATCTCGTCGCCGGCCCAGGTGGAGTTGACCATCGGGTGCCGCTTCACCGCGAGCAGCACGGCCTTCGCCACCAGCAGCAGCGGCGAGATCCGCACCTCACGCCACTCCCGGCGGCCGCGCAGCCGGTCGAGCGCCTTCATGGCCCGGGTCACGTCGACGGTCAGGAACTCCGTCACGTGCGGGGCGGTGAAGGCCGACCGGGACATGTTCTCGGCGGTGAGCTTGCGTACCCCCTTGACCGGGATGCGCTGCTCGCGGTCCGCGCCGAAGCTCGCCGCCGCGGTGGCGGTCGTGGCGACCGACTCCGGCTCGGCGACGGCGCCGGCGGCGGCCCGCTGGACGTCCTCCCGGGTGACCGAGCCCAGCGGGCCCGAACCGGTGAGCGCGCGGAGGTCGACGCCGAGATCCCGGGCCAGCTTGCGCACCGGCGGCTTGGCCAGCACCCCGGTCGCCGGACCCGCCGCGTGGCCGTTGGGCACGGGAACGGCCCGCGCCGGGGCGACCTGCGCCGGAACCGCCGGGGCCGTGGTGGCCTGCGCCGGGATCGCCGGAGCGGCGCCCGCCTGCGCCGGCACGGCACCCTTGCGCGGCCGGCGCTTCGCCGTGGTGGTACGCGGGCCGTAGCCGACCAGCACCGCCGTCCGGCCACCCGGTGCCGGGCCGCCGATCAGGCCCGGCTCGACCGCGCCCTCAGCCGGTGCCACCTCGACCGCGGCCAGCGAGGCCGCCGACGGGGTGGGCAGGTCACCGCCCGCCGACGGTGCCTGCGGGTCGTCCAGCGGGCCGGCGTCCGGGTCGGTGTCGATCGAGATGATCGGGGAGCCGACCTCGACGGTGGTGCCCTCCGGGTGGAAGATCGCCTGGACCCGGCCGGCCCACTTCGCCGGGATCTCCACGGCCGCCTTGGCCGTCTCGACCTCGACGATCGGCTGGTTAAGCTCGATGATGTCGTCGACCTTGACGAGCCAGCTGAGGATCTCGCCCTCGGTGAGGCCCTCGCCCAGGTCGGGCAGGTTGAACGTCTTGACTCGGGACATGTCGTTCACCAGCCGAAGGAGCGGTCGACGGCGTCGAGCACCCGGTCGAGGTCGGGCAGGTACTCCTCCTCCACCCGGGCGGCCGGGTAGGGGGTGTC
Source organism: Micromonospora sp. 15K316 (assembly GCF_004348525.1). Classification (GTDB taxonomy): domain Bacteria; phylum Actinomycetota; class Actinomycetes; order Mycobacteriales; family Micromonosporaceae; genus Micromonospora. The sequence goes on from NZ_SMKG01000189.1 coordinate 8,565, forward strand.
GAAGCCGGTCACCCGCAGCACCGGAGCCTCCAGGGAGTAGAAGCACTCCTCGGTGATCCGGGCCGCGATCTCCGCGCCGAGGCCGACATTGGACGGCGCCTCGTGCACCACCACGGCCCGGCCGGTGCGGCGGACCGAGTCGTACACGATGCCCAGGTCCAGCGGGGAGATCGAGCGCAGGTCGATGACCTCCAGCTCACGCCCGTCCTCGGCGGCGGCGGTCGCCGCCTCCAGACAGGTCCGCACCATCGGGCCGTACGCCAGCAACGTCGCGTCGGTGCCGGGGCGGGCGACCCGCGAGGCGTGCAGCGGGTACGCGTCGGCCAGCGGAGCGTCCAGGTCGACCGGACCCTTCTCCCAGTAGCGGCGCTTCGGCTCCAGGAAGACGATCGGGTCGTCCGAGGCGATCGCCTGCTGGATCATCACGTAGGCGTCCTGCGGGTTGGCGCAGGAGACCACCTTCAGGCCGGGGGTGTGCGAGAAGTACGCCTCGGGCGACTCGGAGTGGTGCTCCACCGCGCCGATGCCGCCGCCGAACGGAATCCGGATCACCATCGGGATCCGCAACTTGCCGCCCGAGCGGTAGTGCATCTTCGCCACCTGCGACACGATCTGGTCGTACGCGGGGTAGACGAAGCCGTCGAACTGGATCTCGCAGACCGGCCGGAAGCCGCGGATGGCGAGGCCGACGGCGGTGCCGATGATGCCCGACTCGGCGAGCGGGGTGTCGATCACCCGCTGGTCGCCGAAGTCCTTCTGGAGCCCGTCGGTGATCCGGAAGACGCCGCCGAGCTTGCCGACGTCCTCGCCCATGATCACGACCTTGGGGTCGTTCTCCAGGGCCCGCCGCAGCCCGGTGTTGAGGGCCTTGCCGATGGAAAGCGTCTCAGTGGCCATCAGTGCGCGCTCCCCTCGAACGAGTCCATGTAGCGGTTGAACGTCGCGCGCTGCTCGTCCAGCAGCGGGGAACCGTTCGGGTAGACGTGGTCGAACATGGTGACCGGCTCCGGGTTCGGCATGGCCAGCACCCGCTCCCGCAGGTGCAGCGACTCGCGCCGGGCCTGCTCGTCGACCTCGGCGAAGAAGTCGTCGTCGACGAGCTGCTGCTTGGTCAGGAAGGCCTTCATCCGGGCGATCGGGTCCTTGGCCTGCCACGCCTCGACCTCGCTGGCGATCCGGTAGCGGGTCGGGTCGTCCGAGGTGGTGTGGGCGCCCATCCGGTAGGTGTACGCCTCGATGAGGCTCGGCCCCTGCCCGTGCCGGGCGTTGTCCAGCGCGGTACGGGTCACCGCGTACGACGCGAGCACGTCGTTGCCGTCCACCCGTACGCCGGGGAAGCCGAAGCCGGCCGCCCGCTGGTAGAGCGGGACCCGGGTCTGCCGCTCCAGCGGCTCCGAGATCGCGTACTGGTTGTTCTGGCAGAAGAAGACCAGGGGGGCGTTGAAGACGCTCGCCCAGACGAAGGCCTCGTTCACGTCACCCTGGCTGGTGGCGCCGTCGCCGAAGTAGGCGATCACGGCCTCGCCGTCGTCGCCGCCCATCCGGCCGTCCATGGTGACGCCCATGGCGTAGCCGGTGGCGTGCAGGGTCTGCGCCCCGATGACGATCGTGTACATGTTGAACTTGAACTCGTTCGGGTCCCAGCCACCCTGGTCGACGCCGCGGAAGAGACCGAGCGGCATGATCGGGTCGATGCCCCGGCAGTAGAGGACGCCGTGCTCCCGGTAGGTCGGGAAGGCCATGTCCTGCGTGCGCAGCGCGCGGCCGGAGCCGACCTGCGCCGCCTCCTGGCCCAGCAGGCTGGCCCAGAGGCCCAGCTCGCCCTGGCGCTGCAGGGCGGTGGCCTCGGCGTCCAGCTTCCGTACCAGCACCAGGTCGCGGTAGAGGCCGCGGTACTCGTCGTCGGTCAGGTCGGCGCGGTACACGGTGCCGTCCGGCCCGGTGACGCTGTCGATCCGCTCGCCCTCCGGGGTGAGCAGCTGTACCAGGTCCGGGTCCGCGCCCGCGGCCTTCCTGGAGCGGGGTGCGGCCCGCCTGCCGCGGGTGCTGACCCCGGGGTCGCCCTTTGCCATCCGTCTCTCCCTGTCATGTCTGCGTCGGCACCGGCTGGTCACCCGGCCGCGCAAATCCTGCGCCGGCCCGGCGGTGCCGGACCGGTCCTGGCGGCCGCGCCTAGCCCCGGTGGGGGTTGCCGCGCGGCGTGAGCCGGATTCAGTTGACCGAACCCGGATCGGGGAGCGCCGGCGTCCGCCGAACCTGCCGCGAGGGTGCGCGGAGGCCGCGGCTGCGTTGCCGTCGTGCTCCATATTCGCAGAGGAGGTGAGTGGCCCCACAGTACGCCCGGCCTGCTCGATCGGGCCCGGTCGCTTCGGGGGCTTTGTCAACATCGGCGCGTGGCGGGCCGGACGACGATCCGGTGATGGTTCGTCACCGTTCGGGTAGTTGCCCGGGTCGACACGCTGTAGGGGGCTGGCGCACGGAGCGTCACTGAGCCAGGCTGGTTCCCGCAGGATCGCCGTGATCGCGGCGGTTTGCGACCCTTCCCGGCCTGACCCACCGTGCCGGTCAGTCCACTGTCGACGCTGAGGAGGCGCTGGTGTCCGAGCCAGCCGACGGACCCGGTACGCCGCTGCTCGGGAGACACCGCGCGGTCAACGGTGGTTACCGGCGGGTGGTGGGTGCCCACCGCGCCCCCGGCTCCTCCGGTCCGTCCCGGGGCTACCTCTTCACCGTCGCGCTGCTGGCCGGCACGGCCTCGATGCCGATCCTCGCGGCGATCAGCACCGGCTCCGCCACGGTCGGCAGTACGGCGCTGCCGGACAGCAGCACCCCGTTCATCCCGACGCCCTCCGTCGGGCCGGTGGTCGTCCCGCTGCCGACCGCCAGCCAGCCGCCCGCCCGCCCGACGTCCAGCCCGTCGGCGGTGAGCGGCTGGTCGGCCGGCTTCCCGCCGGGCGGGCCCGACCGGTCGGAGCCGTCCCGGAACGGGCCGGACGAGGCCGGGGCGAGCTCGGAACCGACCCGGCGGCCCGCTCCACCGGCGACACGCCCCACCCCGACCGGCCCGCCG
>NZ_SMKG01000018.1 GCF_004348525.1 Micromonospora sp. 15K316
CCGCCGACCGCCACCGCGCCGGCGACGGTGGCGCCCACCACCGCCGCGCCGACCTCGGCCGCCCCCACCAGGCCGCCGAGGCCCCCCGTCCAGCCGTCGGCGACACACAGCGCCCCCGCGGCGCACCCGCTCGGGGTCCGCGTCGGCACCGGTGACGTGGCGCTGACCGCCGGCTACTGGAACGCGCGCAGCACGGTCACCACGTTGCGGGTCACCGTCACCAACACGGGGACCGCGACCGCGCGGGTCGCCCTGTCGTACCGGTTGCCCACCGGGCTGACCGACGCCGGCACGGCCGGCTGCGCGCCGACCGGTGGCGGCGGCTACCGCTGCGGGGAGTGGACCGCGCCCCCGGGCGCCCGGTTCAGCAGCCTGATCCGGCTCCGGGTCGCCGGCGACGCGTGGCGGCGGATGCCGCTGGGCGGTTCGGTCGCGGTCACCGCGAGCGCGCCGGGAGCGCCGGGGACGGCCGGCGACGACGAGGGGTTCGCGGTGCTCTTCCCGCCGGGACCTCCGGCGGCGGGCATCGCGCTCGACGCCGACGAGGTCACCTTCGACATCACTGGAACCGTCGCCGACCTGGCCGTCCGGCTCGCCAACACCGGCTCGGTGGACGCCACCGGCCGGTTCGACGTGCTGCTGCCCGCCGGGGTGAGCGTGCCGACGCCACCCGCCGGCTGCGTACCGCTGGAGGAGACCCGGACCCGGTGCGACCTGGGAGCGATCCGGGCCGGTCACCGCGTGGAGCTGCGCCTGCCGGTCGACGCGACGCCGGCCGCCCAGCGGGACGCGCCGCTGGCGGGCGCGGTGATCGCCCGGCTCGCGCCCGCGGGCGGAGGCGCACGGCAGGTGCAGATGAGCTTCCGGATCAGCGCCGCGGTGGCACTGGCCACGCCGGTGGCCGTGCCCGCGCCGACCGGCTCGCAGGGCGTCCTGGGCGCCGGCGCGGGGGCGCCGGTGGCACCGGCCGGCAGCCCGGTGGAGCGCATCGCGATCGTCCTCGTCGTGGTCTCGGCGCTGCTCGTCGCGCTGGCGCTCTGGCTGGCCCTCGCGGTGTTGCGCCGACGGCCGACCGGACCGGCAGCGCCGGGGCGGGAGTGACGCCGAGGCCGGATCCGCGCAGCGGGGACATCGGCCGATGGTGATCTCCATTACCGCAGCAGACGCGAAACGCCACGAAGTGGTGAATTTCACCCCCCGATCCGGTCCCAGTCGACGAACCTCCGGGGAAGGTGACGGGTCGGTCCGACGTAGGCTCTCAGGTGAGAAACCACATGCGGGCCGGACCAGCCACGGCCGGCGCGGTGCGGGGTGCGTCAGGGAGGTCACGTGGCCGGGCAGGGCGGGATCACCAGCAACTCGGGCCGCCACCGCGCGCAGCGAAGCGAGGTGCAGGCGTGAGCAAGCAGATCCGTCAACTGGACCGGGTGGTGATCCGGTTCGCCGGCGACTCCGGCGACGGCATGCAGCTGACCGGTGACCGGTTCACCTCCGAAACGGCCCAGCTCGGCAACGACATCTCCACACTGCCCAACTTCCCCGCGGAGATCCGGGCCCCCGCCGGCACCCTGCCGGGCGTGTCGAGCTTCCAGGTGCACTTCGCCGACTACGACATCCTCACGCCCGGCGACGCGCCGAACGTGCTCGTGGCCATGAACCCGGCCGCACTCAAGGCCAACCTGGCCGATCTTCCGCGCGGCGCGGACATCATCGTGAACACCGACGAGTTCACCAAGCGCAACCTTTCCAAGGTCGGCTACCAGGTGAACCCGCTCGACGACGACACGCTCGCCGGTTACGCGGTGCACCCGGTCGCGCTCACCTCGATGACGATCGGCGCCCTCGCCGACCAGGACGTGTCCAAGAAGGACGCCGAGCGGGCCAAGAACATGTTCGCCCTCGGTCTGCTCTCCTGGATGTACTCCCGCCCGTACGAGTCGACGCTGCGGTTCCTGGAGCGCAAGTTCGCACGCCGGCCGGAGCTGGTGGCGGCGAACGTCGCGGCCTTCCGGGCCGGCTGGAACTTCGGCGAGACGACCGAGGACTTCGCGGTTCGCTACGAGGTCAAGCCGGCGAAGATGCCGCCCGGCACCTACCGCAACATCACCGGCAACGCGGCGCTCTCCCTCGGCCTGGTCGCCGCGGGGGTCCGCTCCGGCCTGCCGGTCTTCCTCGGCGCCTACCCGATCACCCCGGCCTCGGACATCCTGCACGAGCTGAGCAAGCACAAGAAGTTCGGCGTGCTCACCATGCAGGCCGAGGACGAGATCGCCGCGGTCGGCGCGGCGCTCGGCGCGTCGTACGGTGGCGCGCTCGGCATCACCACCACCAGCGGCCCGGGCGTCGCGCTCAAGAGCGAGACGATCTCGCTGGCGGTGGCGCTGGAGCTGCCGCTGCTCATCGTCGACGTGCAGCGGGCCGGGCCCTCGACCGGTATGCCCACGAAGACCGAGCAGGCCGACCTGAACCTCGCGCTCAACGGCCGCCACGGCGAGGCCCCGGTGGCGGTGATCGCCCCGAAGTCGCCCGCGGACTGCTTCTACGCGGCCCTGGAGGCGGCCCGGATCGCCCTCACCTACCGCACCCCGGTGATCCTCCTGTCGGACAACTACGTCGCCAACGGCTCCGAACCGTGGCTGCTGCCCGACGTCAACTCCCTGCCCGACCTGCGGGTGGAGTTCGCGACCGCGCCCAACGGCGAGGACGGCAGCACCTTCCTGCCGTACCTGCGCGACCCGGAGACGCTGGCCCGCCCGTGGGCCATCCCCGGCACCCCCGGCCTGGAGCACCGGATCGGCGGGCTGGAGAAGGCCGACAAGACCGGCGACATCTCGTACGACCCGGCGAACCACGACTTCATGGTCCGTACCCGTGCCGCCCGCATCGAGACGATCCCGGTGCCGGACGTCGAGGTCGAGGACCCGGACGGCGACGCGCGGGTGCTGGTGCTCGGCTGGGGGTCGACGTACGGGCCGATCGGCGCCGCCTGCCGCGGCCTGCGCCAGCGCGGGCTCTCCGTGGCGCAGGCGCACCTGCGCCACCTCGCCCCGATGCCGGCCAACCTCGGCACGGTGCTCCGTTCGTACGACCGCGTGGTCATCCCGGAGATGAACCTCGGCCAGCTGGCGCACGTGATCCGCGCGAAGTACCTGGTCGACGCGATCGGCTACAACCAGGTCCGCGGTCTGCCCTTCACCGCCGCAGAGCTGGAGACGATGCTGGAAGAGGTCCTCAAGAATGTCTGAGCCCATCTCCCTCAAGCTCACCGCCAAGGACTTCAAGTCCGACCAGGAGGTGCGCTGGTGCCCCGGTTGCGGTGACTACGCGATCCTGGCGGCCGTTCAGGGCTTCATGCCGGAGCTGAACATCCCGCGCGAGCGGATCGTCTTCATCTCCGGCATCGGGTGCTCCTCGCGCTTCCCGTACTACATGAACACGTACGGGATGCACTCGATCCACGGCCGCGCCCCGGCGATCGCCACCGGCCTGTCGGCCACCCGGCCGGACCTCTCGGTCTGGGTGGTGACCGGCGACGGTGACGCGCTCTCCATCGGTGGCAACCACCTGATCCACGCGCTGCGCCGCAACGTCAACCTCAAGATCCTGCTCTTCAACAACCGGATCTACGGGCTGACCAAGGGGCAGTATTCTCCCACCTCCGAGGTCGGGAAGATCACCAAGTCGACCCCGGTCGGCTCGGCGGACGCGCCGTTCAACCCGCTCTCGCTGGCGCTCGGCGCGGAGGCGACCTTCGTGGCCCGCACCATCGACTCCGACCGCAAGCACCTGCAGTCGGTGCTCCGGGCCGCCGCCGAGCACGAGGGCTCCGCCTTCGTCGAGATCTACCAGAACTGCAACATCTTCAACGACGGCGCGTTCGACCCGCTCAAGGAGCACGGGATCCGCGACGACTACCTGATCCGGCTGGAGCACGGGCAGCCGATCACGTTCGGCAAGGACGGGCAGTTCTGCGTCGTGCACCCGCCGGGCGGCTTCGGCCTGGAGGTACGGGAGACCGCGGCGACCCGCCCGGAGGAGATCGTCGTGCACGACGCGAACGTCACCGACCCGGCGTACGCCTTCGCGCTGTCCCGGCTGCCCGGGCTGGACCTGCGCAACACCCCGATCGGGGTGTTCCGCGCGGTCGAGCGGCCGTCCTACGAGAACGTGGTGCGGGCCCAGCTCGACGCCGCCCGGGCGGAGGTCACCGAGACCCCCGAGCAGCAGCTCGCCGGCCTTCTGAGCAGCGGGGACACCTGGACGATCCTCTAGCGCCCGTTTCATGAGGCTCGTCCGAGCGAGCCGAGGCCCAGTAGTAGAGCCTGAGCGGTCGGGGTGGTAGAGACAGACCCTGTCCCCGGGTGCAGTCGGCGTTGGACCGCATGGTGACGGTGGGCAGCACCGAGACGTCGTCGAGGATCGGCGCGTAGTCGTCGGCGTACTGCTGGGCGATGTTCCAGCCCGGGTGGGTCCAGGTCGAGGCGACCTCGGCGACGCACCCGCTGGTGTTGAGGATGTTGCCGTACTCGTCGAGGATCCGGTCGTCACCGGCGATGACCCGGTGGCGCCCGGCCCGTCGGCGGTGCAGTGCGCCGCCGTCAGCACCTTGTTCCGCGAGGCCCTCACGCGAAATGTCGCGCCAGGCCCGTACCCGTGCAGCGGCCCTGGTAACCGATGGGCACGGCACGGCCGTTCCGTCTGGAGCGGCCGTGCCGCGCGTAACCGGGTGACGGACGACCGGCTCAGGCTGCCGCGCTGGCCGGCACCCAGAGCTCGTCGATGGCGCGCTCGGCCGCCGCGAGGCTCTGCTCGTGCAGCGGGACGAGCTCAGCCATGGCCGGCACCACCGGGGCTAGCGTCAGCTCGGCGGCGATGAACCTCGGCTCCAGGCCGGTCTGCGAGATGCCGTGCGGCAGCCAGGGCTCGGCGTGGTCCCAGCCCTCACGCGGGGTGCCCGGGCCGTAGCCGCCGCCGCGGCTGGTCAGCACGACGAACTCGCGCCCACCGAGGAGCCCGGCGCCGGTCGCCGGGTCGTACGCGATGCCGGGGGCGATGAGGTGGTCCACCCAGGTCTTCACGCTGCTCGGCGCGCCGTAGTTGTAGAGCGGGAGACCCAGCAGGACCGTGGTGGCCCGCTGCACCTCGCCGACCAGCTGCTCGCTCAGCTCCCAGGACGCCCGCTGCGCGGGAGTGTGCTGGTCGAGCGGCGTCATCCGGGCGAGGCCCCCCGCCTCGTCGAGGTGGGGCAGCGGCTGCTTGCCGAGGTCGCGGTAGGTCACCGTGCCGCCGGGGTGGGCGGCCCGCCAGGCCGCGGCGGCGCGGGCGGTGAGCCGGCGGCTCGTCGAGTGCTCGCCGCGGATGCTCGAGTCGATGTGCAACAGGTGCGCCATGCGCAAACCCTCCGTTGGCAACTAATGATTGGTGGACGACCAACCATTTATAGCAGGTCTATCGCAGGGGGCGGCGGTAAACTGGCTCACATGCCTGACCTGCCGGCCGTCCAGCCGGAGCGCCGCACGGGGCCGCTGCTCGACCACCTGGCTCGCCGGATGCGGCTCCGGGCGGAGTCGGTGCTGGCGCCGTTCGGGCTACGACCGCGGCACCTCATCGCGCTCACGGCGCTCCGCGACGCGGGTGGGATCAGCCAGCAGGGGCTCGCCAGCACTCTTCAGATCGACAGCACGAACGTCGTGGGGCTGCTCAACGACCTGGAGGCGGCCCAGCTGGTGGAGCGGCGCCGGTCACCGGAGGACCGTCGCCGGCACATGGTGTATCTCACCGAATCCGGTGCGAATCGCCTGAACGAGGCCGAATGTGCCCTGGAGGGCGGCGAGGCCGAGGTGCTCAGCGCACTGACTCCCGACGAGCGGGAAGCCCTCTACGAACTGCTCCGGCGGGCCACCCACGGCGGATGGCACATCACCTGCAGCGTGACCGAGGACGACTAGGGCGAGCCGGTCAGGCGGTGGTGGCGGCCTGGGGCCGGTCGTCCCGGACGTAGACCAGCATGTCGCCGGTCTCGATCTCGGCACCCGCCGGATCAGTCAGCGTGACCACCCGGCCGCGCCGGACCAGCGCGATGACCAGGCAGTCCAGCTCGCGCGGTGTGCGGCCCACCTCGCTGCGATCGGCCGACCGCATGGCCAGCGCCATCCCCTGGCCGGGAGTGAGCAGATCCTCGACGACGTCGATCAGCGGCGGCGCGGAGGTGGAGAGACCGAGCAGCCGGCCCGCCGTGGCGGAGGAGACGATCACGTGGTGCGCGCCGCTCTGCTTCAGCAGCGGCGCGTTCTCGGCCTCCCGGGCCGCCGCGATGATCCGCACCTGCCCGGCGGTGAGCTGCCGGACGGTGAGCGCCACCAGCACCGACGCGTCGTCGCTGTCGGTCGCGATGATCACGGCCTTGGCGCTCTTCACGTGGGCGTCGTTCAGCGTCGCCGACCGGGTCGCCGAACCCTCGATCGCGACGAGCCCCGCCGCCGTGGCCTGCCGTAGCGCGGTACCGCTGCGCTCGACGACGATGATCCGCGACTTGTCCAGCCCGTTCTCCAGCAGGGCGGAGACGGCGCTGCGGCCCTTGGTGCCGTAGCCGCAGATGATCACGTGGTCCTTCACGGTCTTCCTCCACCGCGTCAAGCGCCGGCCCGTCCGGTACTGCTCGGTCAGAACTTCCAGGGTGGTGCCGACCAGGATGATCAGGAAGATCACCCGGGCCGGCGTGATGTAGAGGACGTTCACCAGCCGGGCGCTGTGGCTGACCGGAGTGATGTCGCCGTAGCCGGTCGTGGAGAGGGTCACCACCGCGTAGTAGAAGCAGTCGAGGAGGGTGAGACCGTCCTCGTTGACGTCGCGGTAGCCGTCACGGTCGAGGTAGACCACCGTCACCGTGACGAGCACGAGAGCGACCGCGGCGGCCAGCCGCAGGCTGAGCGCACTGAGCGGACTGCGGCGCTGCGCGGGGAAATGGATCACCCTCGAACCTGCTCCGTCGGCTGCACGACCACAACATAGCGGGTAGGGCGAATCCCGCACGGCCGGGTGGGGGCGCTCGGGCAACCGATCGCCCCCGTGCCCACGACTACCAGTCGACGACGACGGACCGGTCGAGGCCGGCAGACGAAAGGCGGATTCCTCGTGCGAACGAGCGGCGGGCGCAGAGCCGAGGCCGACGCCGAGTTCACCGACTTCGTACGGAGCCGGATGAGGCAGTGGCGGCGGACCGCGTACCTGATGTGCGGCGACTGGGATCGCGGTGACGACATCCTGCAACGGGTGCTCACCGAGCTGTACCGCACCTGGGCCCGGGCCCGGCAGGCCGAGCATCCGGACGCGCTGGTGCGCACGATGCTGCTGCGCCGGCTGATCGACGAGCGGCGGTTGCGCTGGAGCGGCGTACTACTCGGGACGGCCCTGCCCGAACGGCGGACCGACCCGACAGACCCGACAGACCGACTCACCCTGGTCGCGGCGCTGCGTCAGGTCCCACCCCGGCAGCGGGCGGTGCTCGTTCTCCGGTACTTCCAGGACCTCAGCGTCGACGAGACCGCCCGTGCCCTGGGCTGCTCGACCGGAACCGTCAAGAGCCAGGCGGCGAAAGGCCTCGCCACCCTGCGCACCGTGCTCGACACCGCACCGATGGGCCGATGAGAGGAGCCACGATGCTGAACGAACGGGAACTCACCGACCTGATGCACGCCGAGGTGGACTCGGCGGAGCGTCCCTCCGACGTGCTCGACGTCGACCGGGCGATGGCCACCGGCCGACGACGCCGCCGCTACAGCCGCGTGGCGGGTGCCGCGCTGGCGATCGGCGTACTGGTCGCCGGCGCGGCGGTGGTCCCCGGCCTGCTGACGACCGACCAACCCTCCGTCGGCGGCCCGGCAGCCGGCGGGCCGCCCGCCGCCACCGGTCTGCCGGCCGCGCTGACCACTGTCGACCCCGGAGTGGTGTACGTCCGCTTCGGCTGGCTGCCGGACGAGGTCCGCACCCTCCAGTACCAGTCCGGGCTGCTGCTCTCCGGCCCCGGCGTCTATCTCGGCGCCGCCGTCAGCTCCGCCCGGGACCAGTGGCGCGGTGTCTCGGTGAACCTGTACCCCGAGGGGATCGGGCCACGGTCGCCCCAGCGTGACAGCGGCGTGCAGCCCACCTACACCGGCGGCCGCCCCGGGCCGGTGCTGAACGGCGGACCGAGCACCTTCGCCACGTACAGCGACCCCGACCAGCCGGAGGCGATCCTGCGCTGGCGGTACGCCCCCGACGGCTGGGCCCAGGTGCAGGTGCGCGGCGTCGCGGGGGACCCGGCCGAGACGGCGGAGCGGGTGGCGCGCACGCTCGCCTTCGGCCACGAGGTCATGCCGATGCCGGTCACCGTGCCGGGTCTCCCCGAGAGCCTGCGCCCGATCACCGGGAACGTCACGCTGGACCCCCGCGAACCGAAATCCTGGAACGCGTACACGACCTGGTCGCCGGAGCCGTCCGAGGCCGATCCGGGCCAGCAGCGGGCGCGGACGCTGACTGTCGGCTTCGCACCGTACCGGCAGGTCAACGACCCGATGGACAAGGCGTACGTGGACCCGAACATCACCCTGGACGGGCACCCGGCGCGGTTCGGCGGGCAGGACGGCGTCGAGTCGCTGATCGTCTACGACGTCGACGGCATCACGGTGTCGATCGACGACGACGGCCTGCTGCCCGCCGGGGGCACCCGGGCGCTCTTCGGGAAGCTCGACGTCGGTCCCGACGCGGCCCGGTGGCTGCCGCACCTGACGCGCTGACCCGGGCCCACTCCGCCGGAGCCCTCGCCTCGACGGCGGTGCCCGGGCCGTCACCCCCGGGCACCGGATGGTGCGCCGGGGACGCCCGCGCTCGGGCGACCGGGCATGATGGGGGTGTCCCCGGGCGACCAGGCAGGAGAGTGAGGCCGGCATGTCGTTGCTGCGACGGGTGATCGGTGGAGTCCTGCGCCGGCTCCGGCTGCGTCAGGGCCGCACGCTACGCGAGGTGGCCGAGGCCGCCGGCGTCTCCGTGCCCTACCTCTCCGAGGTGGAGCGCGGACGCAAGGAGGCCTCCTCCGAGGTGCTCGCGGCGATCTGCCGGGCCCTCGGCATCCATCTCTCGGAACTTCTCGAAGAGGCCCGGGACGACCTCCGCCAGGTCGAGCCCCGCCTACCGGCCACGCCCCGGGCGGCGACCACGCTGGCCCCGGTGCCGGCGCCCCGGCCGGAGACCGGGCCGACCGTCCGGTTCGGCCCGCGTACGCCCCGCACGCTGCTGCACCGCGGCCCGGGGGCGGGCGGCCCGACCCTGCGCGTCGGCCGGTCCGGCTCCGCACCGGCCGGGCGCCCCGGGCCGCGTACCGCCCGGCTCCTCGGCTGCGGGCGGACCCGCACGTCGCGGCGGAGCCTGACCGCCGTCTGACCCGACCGGTTCTGCCGGTGGCAGATCTGCCGCCGGCAGAATCGCTGGGACCGCCGCGGCCACCGTGCGCAGGCTGGAGGGGCCGGTCCCCCGGGCGCTCCCGCCGCCCGCCGGCACGGAGGGGCGGACGTGATGATCGGGTACGACCAGGTGCGGACGCTCACCGAAGGGCAACCCTCCTTCGGTGGCCAGGTGTTCGAGCGGTTGCTCAAGGAACGGATCGTCTTCCTCGGCACGGAGGTGACCGACGAGTCGGCGAACCAGATCTGCGCCCAGATCCTGCTGCTCGCCGCCGAGGACCCGGAGCGGGACATCCACCTCTACATCAACTCGCCGGGCGGCTCGGTGACCGCCGGCATGGCCGTCTACGACACCATGCGGTACGTCCGCAACGACGTGGTCACGCTGGCGCTCGGCTTCGCCGGCTCGATGGGTCAGTTCCTGCTCTGTGCCGGGACGGCGGGCAAGCGGTACGCGCTGCCGCACTCCCGGATCATGATGCACCAGCCCTCCGGTGGGATGGGCGGCACCGCCGCGGACATCAGCATCCAGGCCGAGAACATGCTCCACGTGAAGCGCACCATGCAGGAGCTGATCGCCCGGCACAGCGGCCGGACTTTGGAGGAGATCCAACGCGACTGGGACCGGGATCGCTGGTTCACCGCCGAACAGGCCCGCGAGTACGGGCTCGTCGACGAGGTGATCACGCGGGTCGAGCAGCTGTCGGCGGGCTGAGACGCGGCGGCGGCCGGCGATGGTCCCGCCGGCCGCCGCCGTACCCGTTCGACCTGCTCCGCGGCGGGCGAGCCGCGCGGCACAGGTGTTCGTGGCACCGGCGGACGCGCCCCCTCATCCGCGTCCGACGACTGCTCATGGGAAAACCGTGAATGTCGGATTCCGGTACGGCGCAGCCTATGCCCGCCACACCAGCGGCGCGCGCGCTCGCACCGCAGCGTCTTCCTGCCATTTCTCGTTACATCTCCGGCCGGCGGTGGCGACGCTCGGCACAGCGAGTCACCGGCGCCGGTCGGAGCAGGTTGCGGCGCTGCTGGCCGGGGCGTGGACCGTCCCTCGACCGGCCCGGCACCGGAGACTCCGCAATCGCCGGACCGGCGACCGCCGGCTCCGCGGAATCGTGATGGCGGCGTGATCGACAACCGTCTACAGTGGCGGCTCGACCATCCGGCGGCCGGCACGACGCCGGCGGGGACGGAACCCAGACGACACATACGGGGAGCCAGCATGTCCACCCTCCGCCTGCGTACGCTCGGCAGCCTCACCGTCCTCGCCGCAATCGGCGCGCTCGCCGCCGGCTGCGAGACCAGCGCCGAACCGGACGCCGCCGGCAGCGCGCCGTCCAGCGCCGCGGCCAGCCCGACGGTAAACCTCGCCGCCAACAAGAAGACGGTCTGCGAGGCCGGCCTCCAGGCGGTGAAGGCCGGCTTCGGGGGAATGGCCGACGACGCCATCGCCCAGATCGACAAGCCGGTCAGCAAGGCCGAGGAGGACCGCAAGATCCGCGAGCACTACACCACCATCGTCACCGGCCTGAAGGCGCAGGCGCCGCAGGCCGCGGACCCGGCCGTGCGCACCGCCTTCGAGAACCTCGCCGGCGCGATCGAGCAGCGGATGGCGGACAAGAAGCCGATGGAGGTCGACGAGCCCAGCCTCACGAAGCCGATCGAGGCGTTCGACACGGCCTGCGGCAACTGAGCCCGCGCCGGTCGGCCGGCGTCACGGCCGGCCGACCGGCCGACGGGTCAGGCGCATACTCGTCCCATGCGGCTGTACCTCTCCTCGTTCCGGACCGGAAGGCATGCCGACCGGCTCCTCGCCCTGGCCGACGGCCGCCGGACCGCTCTGGTGCCGAACGCGCTCGACGCGCTCCCCACCGACGTGCGTGACAGTGCGCTGCGACGCGACCTCGACGACCTCCGCGAGACAGGCCTCGACGTCACCGTGGTCGACCTGCGCGAACCGGACGCGGTGGCCCGCCTCGCCGATTACGACCTCGTCTGGGTACGCGGCGGAAACGTCTTCGTCCTACGCCGGGTACTGGCCGACACCGGTGCCGACGACGCGCTGCGGGAACTGCTGAACCAGGACGCGGTGACCTACGGCGGCTACAGCGCCGGCGCCTGCGTGCTCGCGGACGACCTTTCCGGGCTGGCGCAGGTCGACGACCCCTCCGCCGTCGCCCACCCGCTCACGACCGGGCTCGGCCTCCTCGACCGGCCCTTCGTTCCGCACGTGCGCTCACCCGGCCATCCGGAGACCCGCGCGTGCGACGCCGTGTCGGCAGCGTACGACGCCGCCGGCCAGCCGCACTGGGCGCTGCGCGACGGCGACGTGCTACTGCTCGACGGCGACCGGACCGAGCTGCTCGCCGACGGTCGGCGTCGCTGACTTGCGCCTTTTCCGCAACCCGGAGACGCTCCGCCGCGATGGTGCTTGTATGTTCACGACCGCACCTCGCCGCTCGACGAGGCCCGGAACCCACCGGGCAGCCAGGTCGGCCGTCATGCCACCGAGCAGGGTGACCCGATGGAGGTATCCGTGACCGTTCAGCCGCAGACCTTCAACTTCGGCGTGCCGTGGGAATCGCTCTACGGGTACAGCCAGGCGCTCCGCGCCGGTGACACGGTCTACGTCTCCGGCCAGCTCTCGCACGACATGGACGGCAACTTCATCGGCGCCGGCGACTTCGAACTTCAGCTGAACACCACCCTGGCCAACCTGGACCGGGTGCTGGACCACTTCGGGGCGAGCCGCACCCAGATCGTCGAGACCACCGTGCTGGTCCGGAACCTCCGGGACAACTTCGACACCCTGGCCCGCCTCCACCTGGCGTACGTCGGCGGCCACCGCCCCACCAGCACCGTGCTGGGCGTCTCCGACCTCGCCCTGCCGGAGCAGCTGGTCGAGCTCGGCGCGGTCGTCCGCCTCGACCTTCCGGCGTAGCGGGCGGTCGGTGCGCCGGCATCCTCGACCGAGGTTCCGCGGTGGACTCCCCACCGCGACCACCTGCCACCGAAGAGACAGCAGGCGCTTTCGCCTACCGCGCTCGCCGGGCTTCCCTGCTCTCGACAACAGCCGAGTGCACTTCTTCTAGATGGCGATGCCGTGCTCGGCGTACGTGGAGCCGCCGCTACGCGCGGCGATCGCGGCACGGATCCTGCGGGCGAGCCGTGCCGGTCCATGCTCTTCCAGGTCGCGGGCCGGCACGTAGCGCCAATCGGTGAGTTCGCCGTCCGCGAAGCGGATGCCGCGTTCCTGCTCGGCGGTGAGCGATCCAGCGTCGAAGATGAAGAGCAGCTTGTCGCCCTCGGGCTCGGCCGGTGCCCAGTCCACGACCAGCATGGCGCCGAGCCTGGTTGTGAGGCCGAGTTCCTCTTCCACCTCGCGCAGGCAGGCGGCTCGGGGTGACTCGCCCGGCTCGACGAAGCCGCCGGGGATCTCCCAGTGCTGCTTGTAGCCGGGACGTACGAGGAGCACGTGACCGTCGTCGTTGAGGAAGAGCGCGCCTGCGGCGACGCGGGGGGTTGCCAGGCGTGGCATCTCATCGACCGTCACCAGGGCAGCCTAGCTGCGCGGGCTTCAGGAGCATCCGTGTCGGCGGGCGGTACGGGTACGGCTTCGAGGTGCCCCCGGCAGGATTCGAACCTGCGACACACGGTTTAGGAAACCGTTGCTCTATCCCCTGAGCTACGAGGGCGCGAGTCGTCAGTCTAACGACCTGCGCGTTGACCCGCGTTGGCAGGGAGTGACCCGCGTTGACCTGCGTCGACCCGGTCGACCGGCCCGGCCGATGACCACACGTGGACCACACGGGCGGGCCGCCGTCCATGATCGTTTGACCTCGGTTGACCCGAACTGGCTCCGGTTGACCCGGAGTGGCATCCGCTGGAGAGCACACACCGCGCACATCACCCAGGCAGAAGCGCCGGCCCGAGCCGGATAAGAGCGCACGATCCGTGTAGTGGCCGGTTCACGTTCGGTCGCGGCTATCGCAGACTCGGCTCGTCGATCACGGGCGCGGTGCGTAGCGGCGCGGCGCCTCGGGCGGGTCTCACCCGGCGGCGTCGATCAGCGTACGGCCCAGGTAGTCGCCGTCTCCGCCGCTGACCCCGGGCAGGACGAAGAAGTACCCGCCGCCGACCGGCAGCACGTATCGGTCCAGGGCCTCCCCCGCCAGGCGACGCTGCATCGTCGCGAACCCCGCCTCCACATCGCGCTGAAAACAGATGAACAGCATCCCCTCGTCCCGCCGGCCCGCCGCGTCCACCCCGCCCCGGTATGAGTACCCCCGCCGCAGGATCCGACTCCCGGCTGTCTCCGGGGTGCGGGGGTTCGCGCGGCGGATGTGCGCGTCCAACGCGATCACCTGACCGGACGGATCACTGCCGTAGTCGAAGACAGCGTCTTCCCGGTCCAAGCCGAGGGGCGCGCCGTCGCTTTTGCGCCGGCCGAACACCGCCTCCTGCCGCGCCACCGACTCCCCATCCCACAGCGCGGTCGCGAACCTGATGATCCGCACCACCTGATACGAGCCGCCTACCGCCCACGCCGGCTCACCAGCGTCCGCACCGACCCACACCAGCCGCTCCATCTCCGCCGCGTCCCGCACATCCGGATTACCGGCGCCATCCCGGAATCCGAACAGGTTCCGGTCAACCGCCCGCCCGTCGCCGGTCACCGAGTTCTGATCTCGAAACCCCTCCACCCGCCACCGCGGCACCAACCCCGGCACTGCCAACTCCGCCAACACCGACCGCACCGTCTCGACGTCACCCGCACACACCTGCACCAACAGATCACCATGACACCGCGCCGGATCGAGCACATCGTTCGGAAACGACGGCATCACCACCAGAGCACGAGGCCGGTGCGAACCCAACCCGAACCGGCCGTCGAACAGTGAAGCACCCACCGCCACCATCACCTCAACCGGCCGACCAAGCCCTGCATACCGGCCAGCCAGCGCGGATATGACGGCGGTCAGCCGGCGCAACACGCCAGCAAGCGCCAGGCGATCAGCCCCCCGGACATCGAACGCTGCCTGCACAGCAGCAGCCGGCGGCAACGTCGACACACCGGGCTGGCGCAAAACCGGAGGCCTCTCGGTTGTAGCACCACGCACACGATCGCCGTCAGATACGCCAACGGAACACGCCGAGAGCGCTGCACCAGTCGCGAAAGAAGTCGCTACCACACTCGTCAGCACAGTCCGACGATTCATCAAAGGCTAATCCCTTAAATTCAGGCGGTCGCAGCATTTGCCGCACCCGGGGCGGAGAGTCACCTTATCCCCTACAAGGCTCCCCCAATTTCCAGCCAGGAGCGAATCTTGCTTTCAACCCCTTCGTCTTCGACGTGAGAAAACACCCACGGCAGAGCGGACAGGATCAACTCAACATCTTGCAATTCCGGAAACGCCACCTCACCAGCCAAAGCCACCTCACCGAAAACAGGCGCGTAAAACCCCTCGCCCGCGTTAAGGTAATCGGCCCTCCGATTTTCGGATGCCGCGATCGCGTGTTCACGCGTGAGGGGAATCTGCCGCAGGGCCCATTCGGCAGAACCATCCGGTGTAAGGATTTGCGGGAGCTCGGAAATCGGTGGCTTGAACCGCAGGGCAAGCGCTGCGATTCTGAGCATCCAGTAGGCACCGATCGCAGCCCTAACACCTCCAAGCTCGACAGCCAGCAGGATGACCTCTGCAGCAAGGTTGAGATCCTTTGTGCGCCGGCCCGGGGTTACGTCCCGGAAGGGATTGGCGCTGTTTTCTAGGGACTCGAAGATCGACAGCCACCACTGTGGCGAGGTGCCGTCCGGGAAGCGGCGGGACACCCAGTCAGCTAGCCGCCCGTCAGGGACCCTTCGCATTTCACGAAGATCCGATTCTACCCTCATTTACGGCGCCCTCCCGCCAAAGTCTCGGATAGCTGCGAGCGGTATCCTGATGCCAGCTTGACCGAAAGCATTCACCCCCTGATTGATGAACGAGGCGGCACACTGAGCGCAGGGCGGCGTGTAGTGACCCGTGAAGTTGTCGAAAGATGTAACCCTGCCGCCACTTGCGAATGCGATCTGACCAGCACCAACAACCGGAGATCCGCCACTAGCTATTGTATGGTGAATGCCAGGCAAGTCGCGAACAATATTCAGGTTCCCTTCCTCCCCTACCGTCCAGAGATATCTGCCGCCGCCTGTGGCTGCCTGCGTGAACTCGGTAGAGCCAGCCGCGATTGCGGAAACTCCCTCGAAGTCAGCTGCCATCTGCTCGAACGGTAGATCACCCGGCTTGCTATTGCCGACCACTCCATTACCGCAGTTGTGTACGAGCACCGGGGTGTCGCCGGCTACCACATAGTAGGTGTGGATATCGGCGATGGTGAGGTTGTAGACGGTGGTGTCTTGGGTGTGGGCGTGGGTGCCGGCGACGCGTACGAGGTGGCCGTCGGCGGTTTTGAGCCATTGGCCGTGGCGGAGTTCGGCGGCGTTGATCCATTGGCCGTCGGGGGTGTTCGGGTTGCCGTCGTTGTCGACCCAGAAGGGGTGTCCGTCGGTGGCGGTTAGTGGTTTCGCGTCGCTGCCGTCGTCGCCGGGTTCGAGGGTGATGTTGATGAGGGTTTTGTCGCCGTTGCCGGTGATGAGGGCGGTGACGGTCTTGGCCGCGGTCTCGCCGGTGGTCGGGTCGGTGGCTCTGACCTGGTCGCCGAGTTTGACTTCTTCGATGGGCTTGGTGGTGCCGTCGGCCATGAGCACGGGGGTGCCGGCGGTGAAACTGTTCGGCGTACCACCGCAGTCGCTGGAGCCTTGCGGTTTCAACCCGAGGGGGTCGGTGAAGGCGGTGGGTTGGTTGGCGGCGTAGGTGTAGGGGTTGGTGCCGCCGCCGGCGAGGCCGAGGGGGTCTTGGTTGAGGAACCGTCCGGTGGCGGGCTGGTAGTAGCGGTTGCGGTAGTAGTAGAGGCCGGTGCCGTCGTCCTCGCGTCCGGTGTAGCGGTACGGGTTCCCGCCGTCGTCACCGCTGACGGTGGTGGCGCCGAACGGCTGGTAGGTGTACTCGCCGGTCACCGCACCGGCGGACGGGTCCGTAACACCGAGGGTGCTGCCCAGGGCGTCGGTGAGCAGGGTGCGTGACCCTGCGCTGGTGGTGCGGGTGAATGTTTCGTCGAGACCGCCGGTGAGCAGGTTCGCCACCGGGCTGCCGCCGGTGAGTTCTTGGACGGGGTTGAGCCCGTCGAACAGGAACCCGGTCGTGGTCCCGCCGCTGGTTTTGCTGGAGCGGCGGCCGAGGCCGTCGTAGCCGTAGGAGACGGACAGGCCGGGTTTGCTGCTGGCGGTGAGCTGGTTGCGGGCGTTCCACGTGTAGGTGGTGGTGCCGTCGTTGGTGAGGTTGCCGTCCAGGTCGTAGCTGTAGTCGGTCGACCCGACGGTGTCGATCTGGTTCGCGTTTGCGTCACCTCGGGCAACGGCAGCGTCTACGGCGGCCGACAGCGTCGTAGCCGATAGAAACCGACTGGGAGCCCTTGGTTTCGGAGGTGAGCTGGTCGGCGTTGTTGTAGCCGTACACGACCTGCGGCTGCCCCGCCACCGTCATCGTCGCGCGCCGGTCGGCCGGGTCGTAGGTGTAGCCGGTGGTGCTTTCCTGGCTGCTCGGGCCGGTGGCCCCGTAACGAGGTGGGGCGGACGGCGGGGCCGGGGTGTGTCCGGTCAGCGCACCTGGAAGTAGAGGTGGGTGTGGAGCCGGCAGCGCTCGTTGAACAGCGCGTCGCACCTCGGGCAGGAGTCGACCGTGAGGTACTCGTCGATGGTCAGCTCCGTACGGCAGACGCCGCAGAGCACGGCGCGCTGCCCGCGCTGGTCGACCGGCCACTGACTCGCGGGATGGTCGGCCGTCTCCTCGTGGCAGAGGTGACACGGAAAGTAGCGCAGGCAGCAGGCGGACTTGATGGCGACGACGTCCACGGGTGTGGCGTAGTGGACGCACCGGGTCTGGTCGTCGACGGTCTTCCCGTGGATCTGCACCCCGGCAGCCTAGTTCTCGTGCAGCGTCCCTAGGTCAACTCGAGTTCCTTGATGTCGGGGCATCCACACGACCGGGACAGCCCGATTCCAAGGAAGTCGAGTCGATCAAGCGCCCGGCTCGCCGTGACTTCGGCGCACGCACCGTCGCCCCTGCCCAGGGCGACCATCAACGGAACCAGCCGACCGTGCTCGCCCACGGCAATTCAGTCGACGCCCGAACGGAAGCTTTCGCACGTTGATTCAAAAGTTTCCATGCATATATCTAAAGTGGTAACGTCGGCGATCGATCTTCCGTCCCGCGAGATCGATCTGCCCAACCCGGCGGGGGAAAGTGGGACGGCTCCTCCCCGGCCGGGAACCCGTACCCAGCTCGGAGGACCGATGACCGGACCGAACCGATGGCGGTATCGCCGTCGCGCCGTGCTCACCACCGCGGGTGCCGCGCTGGCGACCCTGCTCGCCGCAGCCCCCGTCACCCCGGCCGCGGGGGCACCCGGTACCGCCGAGGTGCCGCCGCAGGAACCGGGCGTCACCCTGCGCTCGTACGACATGGGCGTGCCACTCTCGGCACTCTGCACCCTCAAGCCCGCGCAGACGCCGAACGTCGACAAGCTGATGCCGCAGATCAACTGGACCACCACTGACGAGTTCGGCCTCTCCGACCGGTTCATCAGCCACGCCATCGGCAACCTGAGGGCCCCTGTCGACGGGACGTACACGTTCCGGCTCACCAGTGACGACGGGTCCCGGCTGACGATCGGTGACCAGGTCGTCGTCGACCACGACGGCCTGCACGGCGAGACCGCCAAGGAGGGGTCGGTCGACCTGACCGCCGGCCTGCATCCGCTCTTCGCCGAGCTCTTCGACAACGGCGGCGGCCAGGTGCTACGCCTGGAGTGGCGCGTTCCCGGCACCGACACCTTCGAGCTCGTGCCGGCCTCCGCGCTGAGCACGGACGCGGGCGTCGTGCGGGTGACCGCGCCCGGCTGGAAGTACTGCGAAGGCGCCTCCGACTCGGCGGGCGACGGCATGCCGCTCGACCGGGTGCATCCCGGCTACACCCTCACCGACCTGCGTCCCGAAGGGTTCCAGCCCCAGGTCACCGGCATGGCCTTCATGCCCGGCGGAGATCTGGTCGTCTCCACCTGGGGCGGCACCGACAACACCACCGGCGAGATCTACCTGATCGACGGGGCCACCGGGCAGACCGGCCCCGAGCAGGTGACCTACCGCCGGTTCGCGGAGGGGCTGCGCGAACCCCAGGGGGTCGCGGTGGTCGACGGCACCGTCTACGTCAGCCAGAAGCACGAGCTGACGGCGCTGCGCGACACCGACGGCGACGGCGTGGCGGACACCCGGCGGACGGTCGCCACGTGGCCGTGGGGCCAGAACTTCCACGAGTTCGCGTTCGGCCTGCTCTACCGGGACGGGTACTTCCACCTCAATCTGTCGGTCGCGATCGACCTCGGTGGGGCCACGACGGTGCCCCAACCCGCGCCGAACCGCGGCACCTCGATCAAGGTGAACGCGAAGACCGGCAAGATCACGTACGTCGCCGGCGGGCTGCGCACCCCGAACGGGATCGGGTGGGGCCCGCGCGGCGAGGTGCTCGTCACCGACAACCAGGGTGGCTGGCTGCCCGCGTCCAAGCTCGTCGAGATCAAGCAGGGGGCGTTCTACAACCACTACACCACCCCCTCCGGGCCGTTCGACGACGAGCCGGTGACCCGCCCCATCGTCTGGCTCCCGCAGAACGAGATCGGCAACTCGCCGTCGACCCCGGTGCTGCTCAAGAAGGGCCCGTACGCGGGGCAACTCGTCGTCGGCGACGTGACCTACGGTGGCCTGCAGCGCGTCTTCCTCGAGAAGGTCGAGGGGCAGTACCAGGGCGCCGTGTTCCGGCACACCCAGGGCCTGGAGGCCGGCGTCAACGAGGTCACCCTCGGCCCCGACGGCGCGATCTACCTGGGTGGCCTGGGCGCGGGCGGCAACTGGGGGCAGGAGGGGAAGCTCAGCTACGGCCTGCAGAAGCTGACCCCCAACGGCACCTCGGTCTTCGAGGTCAAGCGGATGCGCGCCTCGCACGTCGGGTTCGAGCTGGAGTACACCGAGCCGCTGTCGGCCGAGACCGCACAGGATCTTGCCGACGCGTACCAGGTGACGCAGTGGCGCTACGGCGCGACGAGCCAGTACGGCGGCCCCAAGCTCGACCTGGAGACGCTCGACGTGACCAAGGCCGAGCTCTCGGCCGACCGCCGCACCGTCAAGCTCAGGATTCCGGGCCTCAAGGAGAACCGCGTGGTGCACGTGCGCTCCCCGCGTCCGTTCTCGTCCGCCGACGGCGAGGAGCTGTGGAACACTGAGGCCTGGTACACGCTCAACGAGATCCCGGGTCGCGTGGTGCAGCCGCAGACGTTCTTCGAGGCCGAGGAGGGCCGCACGGTCGGCGTCGGCATGGCTACCGACCACGCCGCCTACTCCGGCGCCGGCTTCGCCGCCGGGTTCGCCCAGGACGGCTCGTCGACCAGGATCTCCGTGGAGGTCCGCAAGAGCGGCACGTACGACCTGGCGATGCGGTACAGCAACGGCCCGAACCCCTACTCGGGCGAGAAGCAGCTGAGTCTCTACGTCAACGGTCAACGGGTCGAGCAGACCGTCTTCCCGTCGACGGTGACCTGGGAGGAGTGGGGCACGGTCACCACCACCGTGCGCCTGCGCGAGGGTCGCAACCTGGTCGAGTATCGCAAGGAGGCCGCCGACTCCGGGCACGTGAACCTCGACGTCCTGGCTGTCCGGCCGCACGGCGAGCGCATCACGCTCTTCGACGGTGGTGACCTCACCGAGTGGCAGCACAGCGACGGCCGCGAGCCCGAGTGGGCGGTCGCGGACGGCGCCATGACGGTGCGCGGCGGCGACCTGCGTACGGTGCAGGCCTTCGGCGACTTCCGGCTGCACGTCGAGTTCAACCTGCCCCAGTACCCGCCGGACGTGACCGGACAGGCGCGCGCCAACAGTGGTGTGTACCTGCAGGACCGCTACGAGATCCAGGTGCTGGACTCGTTCGGCATCGACCCGCCGCAGACCAACGACGCCGCCGCCATCTACCAGCAGAAGGCCCCGGATGTGAACGCGGCACGGCCGCCGCTGACCTGGCAGACGTACGACATCGTCTACCGGCAGGCGCGCTACGACGCGGCCGGCAACAAGGTGGAGAACGCGCGCGTCACGGTGGTCTGGAACGGCGTCACCGTGCACGACGACGTCGAGATTCTCGGCCCGACCGGCGGCAGCCGCCCCGAGGGCCCGGCCACCGGGGCCATCCGGCTCCAGGACCACGGCAACCCGGTGCAGTACCGCGACATCTGGATCGAGCCGCTCGACCCGTAGCCCCACCTCGCCTGAACGCGGGCGGTCGGGTCCGGTCCGCCGGCCCGGCCGCCCGCACCGTTCGGCGGCATTACCATTCCCGTCCGGGGCGCGGGGACCCACCCGTCGGCGTGTCCGTCCTCTGTGGAGTGCGAGCATGGCGCGCATGGATATCTACGAGGACGCCCGTACGGTGTCACGGGCCGACCTGGCCGCCTGGCTGCGCCAGCTGGCGAACCAGCTGGAGTCCGACGGACGGGTCTACTACGGCGCCGCCGGCGCGGTCGCGGTCGCGGACGAGGTCCGGTGCGAGCTGGAGATCGAGCGCGAGAGCGACACCGAGCTCTCCGTCGAGATCGAGTTCTCCTGGACCGTGCCCGCTCCGGTGAAGGCGGCGGAGCCGGAGACCGAGGACGACGAGGAGGCCGAGGCGGCCGAGGAGCCGAAGGCCGAGGAGTCCGCGGAGGAGCCGAAGGCCGAGGAGAAGCCGAAGGCCTGACCGTGGAGCGACCGGGGGGCGGCGGCGGTGCCGGCGCCCGCCGGACGATCGTCCCGAGGCCGGTCCGCGGTCGCGGGCCCCGGAGAGAGTCATGACGCCCGCTGTTCTGAGTCGGAGACACCGGCTGGCCGATACGTGCCAGGCGCTGGTGGACGCCTCCTGGTTCGGCCTGACGAGCTTCGTCCTGATCGTCGTCAACTCGCTGGCCCTGGGCCTGGAGACGTACGGCCGGGCGGTGGTGGAGGCGGGCGCTGCACTGCGGGCGATCGAGTACGCCTGCCTCTCCTTCTTCGTGCTCGAACTGCTGGTGCGGTTCGGCGCGCACCTGCGGCGTCCGGCCGGGTTCTTCCGGGATCGCTGGAACGTGTTCGACCTGCTGATCGTCGCCACCCCGCTGCTGCCCGGCGTACGCGAGAACGTGACCCTGCTGCGCCTGCTGCGGCTGGCCCGGATCGTCCGCGCGTTCCGCCTCTTCCCCAGCCTGCGGGTGATCCTGATCGGCATCCGGCGCAGCCTGCCGGGGCTCGGCAGTTTCTTGCTGGTCACCGTGCTGGTGCTGTACGGGTACGCGATGCTCGGCTGGATGCTCTTCGGCACCGCCTTCCCGCAGCGGTACGGCACGGTCGGGCAGGCGATGCTCACGCTCTTCCTGCTGCTGTCGCTGGACGGCATCACCGACACGCTCCAGGCCGGCCGGGAGGTCACCGAGTGGGCGGTCCTGTACTACGTGTCGTACATGGTGACCGCCTGTTACCTGCTGACCAACCTGCTGGTGGGCGTGGTCCTCAACGCGCTGGAGGAGGCCCACCAGGAGGAGCGCGCGGCGACGGAGCGCACCACCGGGCGGAGGGTGCCCGACGACCTCGCCGAGCCGTCGGTCCACCAGCAACTCGCGCAGCTCCGCGCGATCATCACCGACCTGGAGCGGCGGCTCCCGGAGGCCCCGGCGATGGGTCGTCCGCCCGGCGGGCCCGTCCAGGTCGCGCCGGGCGACGGCCCGGAGGCGCGTGGTCCCGCCCCGGCGCGACGACACACCCACGGTCAGCCGGCGGGCCGCCGGGGTCGTGGCAAGCGGAAGGCCGCCTCGACGGGCACCCGATCGGGAGGCGGAAAGTCGGAGTCCTCTGTGGAGGGTGTGCGCCGCGGGTGATGTAATTCCTCCCGATCGGTCACGTCCGGGCGAGATGTCGCCCGGGTATCGAAGGAGAGCTCATGCCCGTCACCGCCGACCTCACCAAGCTGGTCGACAAGGCCTACCAGGACAAGACCCTCGCCGAGCTGGTCGACGCCCCGGTGGCAGCCCTCGCCGGCGTCAGCGAGGGTGGCGCCAAGCTGCTGAAGGAGGCGCTCGGCATCGTCACGATCGGCGACCTCGGCCGCAACCCGTACTTCCGGGCCGCCCAGGCGCTGGTCGCCCTGCACCCCGAGAAGTAGTCAGCGAGTCCGTGCTGCCCGGCGGTGACCCGAACCCGCCGGGCGTCACGCCCCGAGGGTAGGGCTGGCTGGCGGGAACGGGAGGTGCTGGGGCTGGTGACGCAGGGCCGCTCGAACGCGGCGATCGCGGCGGCGTTGCACGTCACCGAGCCCGCAGTCGGCAAGCACATCGGGAACATCCTCACCAAGCTCGGGCTGCTGCCCAGCGACGACACGAACCGTCGCGTGCTCGCGGTGCTCACCTACCTGCGCGGTGGCCCGACGTGGACCGGTCCGGCCACCGACCGGCGCTGAGGCGACCCGGACCGGCCACGTCGGAGGTCACCAGGACGCCTTGCGCACGCCCGGCAGCTCGCCCCGCAGCGCCATCTCCCGGAACCTGACCCGGGACAGGCCGAACCGGGTCAGCACGCCGCGCGGTCGTCCGTCGACGACGTCCCGGTTGCGCAGCCGCACCGGGCTCGAGTCCCGAGGCATCCGCGCCAGGTGGCGGACTGCCTCGTCGCGTACCGCCGGGTCGGTTTCGGGGTGGGCGATGGCCCGCTTCAGCGCGGCGCGGCGGTCGGCGTGCCGCGCGACCAGCTCCGCCCGGCGAACCTGGCGGTTGACGAGGCCGCTGCGGGCCATCAGCGCTCCTCCCGGAACTCGACGTGCCGGCGCACTAACGGGTCGTACTTGCGCAGGACGAGGCGATCCGGATCGTTGCGCCGGTTCTTCCGGGTGACGTACGTGTAGCCGGTACCGGCGGTGCTGCGCAGCTTGACCACCGGGCGGATGTCGGTCTGGCGAGCCATCAGATCCGCGCCCCCCGGCCGCGCAGCTCGGCGACGATCGCCTCGATGCCCTTGCGGTCGACCGTTCGCAACGCCTTCGCGGTGAGGGTGAGAGTGATCCAGCGCCGCTCGGACGGCAGCCAGTAGCGGTGACGCTGGAGGTTGGGGTTCCAGCGGCGGCGGGTGCGCCGATGGGAGTGGGACACGGCGTTGCCGAAGCCTGGTTCGGCCCCGGTGACGTCACATCGTCTGGACACGCGGACTCCTTCTCGTCGATGCTCGACCTTAGCGGTAACGGTTTTCGTTTCTACTCGGGCGGGCCAGGTGCCGCGACAGCGGGGTGCCGCCCGGCCACCCCGCGCGTCGGACCGGTTCGGCCATCACCCTATAATGACAATCGTTTTCAACAAGCGACGAGAGGATCGTGATGTCGACGTCACCACTCGCGCCCGCCGGCACCGTGGCCGGAGAGGCCGACCTGCGGCCGTCACTGACCGTGCTGAGCGGCTTCTGGCCGGCGACCACGTACGCCGTCGCCCGCGCCCTGCTCGCGGCGGACCCGTCCCTGCTGCTGGTGCGCCACGACCTCACCGAGGTGCACGTGGGCTCGGTCCAACGCATCGTCCGCGACGGCGACGGCCTGCTGGAGGACGTGCGCGTCGACCTCGCGCACGGGTGCGTCTCCTGCACGCTCCGCGAGGACGTGCTGCCCACCCTGGCCCGGCTCGCCCGGACGCACCCCGGTCGGGACCTGATCCTGATGCTCCCCGAGGTGGCCGAGCCGGAGGCGGTCGCCGCGGCCTGCGCGCACTGCCTCGTCGACGGCGCACCCGTCACCGACCTGCTGCGCGTCGACTCCTACGTCACGGTGGTGGACGCCGAACACCTGATCGACGGACTGGCCAGCACCGACGACCTCAAGACCCTCGGCATCCACGCGGCCGCCGACGACGACCGTGCCGTGGCCGACGTGGTGGTGCGCCAGATCGAGTACGCCGACACCATCGTCCTCTGGGGAGTCTCCCGCGACGGGGAGTTCGACACCAGCCGGCTCTCCGTGCTGCTGGACCGGATGGCGCCGTGGACCACTCAGGTCCGGGTCGACGCGGAACTGGTCGACACCCACGCGCTGAGCCGGCAGCTGCGCGACACCCGACGTCACCGGCCCGACACGCCGGGCGTACTGACCCGCGGCCTGGAGGGGTACGCGCTCGGTGTGCACGAGCCGCACCCGGACTGCGGGGTCGTCTCCGTGGTGTTCCGGGCGCGCCGCCCGTTCCACCCCGAGCGTCTGCACGACGTGCTGGAGGAGCTCAACGGCGAGGCGCTCCGATCACGCGGCCACCTGTGGCTGGCCAGCCAGCCGGACTCGGTGATCGCCTGGGACTTCGCCGGCGGCGGCCTCGCCCTCGGTTCGCTCGGACGCTGGCTCGCCGCGCTGCCCGACGAGCACTGGGCCGACGCCTCCGACCACCGGCGGCTCGCCGCCGCTCTCGACTGGGACCCCTACTACGGCGACCGCCACCACCATCTGGTCTTCATCGGCCTGGACCTGACCGCCGCCGAACTGCACCGCACCCTCGCCACGTGCCTGCTCACCGACGCCGAGCTGGCCGACGGCGAGGAGACCTGGCGCAGCTATCCCGATCCGTTCGTCGGCTGCTTCCCCCTCGCCACCCTCACCCCGGACGGCGGCCCCGACCCCGATCTGCCCGCCAGTCCCGCCGACACCCAAGGAGAGAGCGCATGAAGCGCGGCATCCACCCCGAATACCGGCCGATCGTCTACCGCGACCGCGCCGCCGACTTCGCCTTCCTCACCCGCTCCACCGCCACCAGCGACCAGACCGTCGAGTGGATCGACGGGAACACCTATCCGGTCGTCGACGTGCAGATCTCCTCCGCCAGCCACCCGTTCTGGACGGGCAGGCAGCGACTCGTCGACAGCGCCGGACGGGTGGAGCGGTTCCGGGCCCGCTACGCCCGGCACGGGGCACGACGGCCACGCTGAGATCGGGATCCCGTGACGGTTCGGCCGCGGTCAGTCGACCGGCGGCTCCTGCCCGGCGGGGCGCCGGTAGACGCCGTACCACCAGGTGTTGGCGAGTTCGCGGGCGGCGGCCTCGTCGCCGCTGCCGTCGTCGGTGGCCACGTGGTCGGCGAGGAAGCGCTCGCCGCCGATCACGATCAAGCGGCTCGCGGCCGGGATGTCGACGTCCCGCGGCGCCCGTGCGGCGCGCTGCTCCTCCTCCAGCACCTGGACGGTACGCGCGAGGAACTGCTCGAGCCGCTCCCGCCAGAATCGGCGGACCGCCGGCTCGTACCCGGACACCTCGTTGATGGCGGCGAGCACCCCGCTGTGCCGCCGGTAGACGGCGATGATCTCCCGGAAGCCGGCCACCAGGGTCTCCAGCCCGGCCGCGCCGCCGGCGGGCCTGCCCGTCTCCGCCGGCTGCCACTCCCCGGCTATCCCGAACGAGGCGGCGGTGAACGACTCGGCGAGCCGTAGCAGGAGCTGGGTCTTGTCCGCGAAGTGCATGTAGAAGGTCGACCGGGCGACACCCGCCTCCCGCGCGATGCGCTGCACCCCGAGCTCCGTGAAGCTCTCCCCCTCGGCGAGCAGGTGCTCGGTGGTGGCGAGGATCCGCGCCTCGACGGGGAGACGGCGGTCGGCCCCGCCGGAGGGTCGCCGCGTGATCGAAGGCATGTCCAGATCCTAGGCGTCGCCGCCGGACCCCCGGCAGGTCTTCTCGGACATGGTGTCCGAGCAGGCTGTATCACGAGGCGGCCGGCGGGCTATCACCGTCGTGGGGCCACCCCCGGCTGGGATAGGATGCGTGCGGAAGGCGCAGATGGGGACGAGTACCGTCGCACGCAGCCAGGAGCGATCCGGGGATGGTGGAAGCCCGGAGGTGTGCGCGGCGGGAAGATCACCCCGGAGCCGTCGGAAGAAAGGCCGCGAGGCCGAGTAGACCCGACCACACCCGAAACGAGAGGGCCGGACACCGGCCAAGGAGGGTGGTACCGCGGGGCCACGGCCTCGTCCCTCCGGCGGAGCTTCAGCACACGCGCCGACGGAGGAGCGATGTACCGCAGCGTACCGACGCAGGTCGATCTGCCCGACCTCGACCACCACGTCCTGCACTTCTGGCACGCGAACAGCATCTTCAGGCGCAGCCTGGAGCAGTCCGAGGGCCGGCCGGAGTGGGTCTTCTACGAGGGGCCGCCGACCGCCAACGGCATGCCCGGCGCCCACCACATCGAGGCGCGCGTCTTCAAGGACGTCTTCCCGCGCTACAAGACCATGAAGGGCTTCCACGTCGCCCGCAAGGCCGGCTGGGACTGCCACGGCCTGCCCGTCGAACTCGCCGTCGAGCGGGAACTCGGCTTCTCCGGCAAGCAGGACATCGAGAAGTTCGGCATCGCCGAGTTCAACGCCCGCTGCCGCGAGTCGGTGACCCGGCACACCGACGCGTTCGCCGAGCTCACCGAGCGCATGGGCTACTGGGTCGACATGGACGACGCCTACCGGACCATGGACCCGGAGTACATCGAGTCCGTCTGGTGGTCGTTGAAGCAGATCTTCGACAAGGGCCTGCTGGTCGAGGACTTCCGGGTCGCCCCGTGGTGCCCGCGCGACGAGACCGGCCTCTCCGACCACGAGCTCGCCCAGGGCTACGAGACCGTCGTCGACCCGTCGGTCTTCGTCCGGTTCCCGCTCACCTCCGGCCCGCTGGCCGACCGGGCCGCCCTGCTGGTCTGGACCACCACCCCGTGGACGCTGCCGTCGAACGTCGCGGTGGCGGTCCACCCCGACGTGCGGTACGTGGTCGCCAGTGACGGCAACGAGCAGCTCGTCGTCGCCGAACCGCTGCTGGCGTACGCGCTGGGTGACGGCTGGGAGCTCACCGGCGAGTCGTTCAAGGGCAAGGAGCTGGAGCGGTGGACCTACCGGCCCCCGTTCGACCTCGTCGAGGTACCCGACGCGCACTACGTCGTCCTGGCGTCCTACGTGACCACGGACAGCGGCACCGGCCTCGTCCACCAGGCGCCCGCGTTCGGCGCGGACGACCTGGCCACCGCCCGGACGTACGGGCTGCCGATGGTCAACCCGGTGCAGTCGAACGGGCGCTTCGAGCCGGACATCCCACTGATCGGCGGGCGGTTCTTCAAGGAGGCCGACCGGCCCCTGATCGAGGACCTCCAGCTGCGGGGGCTGCTCTTCAAGAACGTCCCGTACGAGCACACCTACCCGCACTGCTGGCGCTGCCACACCGCGCTCATCTACTACGCCCAGCCGTCCTGGTACGTACGGACCACCGCCGTGCGCGACGCGCTGCTGCGGGAGAACGAGCGCACCACCTGGCACCCGGGCACGGTCAAGCACGGCCGCTACGGCGACTGGCTCAACAACAACGTCGACTGGGCGCTCTCCCGGCGGCGGTACTGGGGCACCCCGCTGCCCATCTGGCGCTGCGCGAACGACCACCTGACCTGCGTCGGCTCGCTCACCGAGCTGAGCGAGCTGACCGGCACCGACGTGACCGGGCTCGACCCGCACCGGCCGTTCATCGACGAGGTCACCTTCGCCTGCCACTGCGGCGAGACCGCCCGCCGGGTGCCCGAGGTCATCGACGCCTGGTACGACTCCGGCTCCATGCCGTTCGCCCAGTTCGGCTACCCGTACCGGAACAAGGAGCTGTTCGAGCAGCGCTACCCGGCGCAGTTCATCTCCGAGGCCATCGACCAGACCCGTGGCTGGTTCTACACCCTGATGGCCGTCGGCACGCTGGTCTTCGACCGCTCCCCGTACGAGACGGTGGTCTGCCTCGGCCACATCCTCGCCGAGGACGGCCGGAAGATGTCCAAGCACCTGGGCAACATCCTGGAGCCGATCCCACTGCTGGAGCAGCACGGCGCGGACGCGGTGCGCTGGTTCATGGCCGCCGTCGGCTCGCCCTGGTCCGCCCGGCGGGTCGGGCACACCGCGCTCCAGGAGGTCGTCCGCAAGACCCTGCTGACCTACTGGAACACGGTCGCCTTCCAGTCCCTCTACGGCCGTACCGCCGGGTGGACCCCGTCGGCCGGGGACCCGGCCCCGGCCGACCGGCCGGTGCTGGACCGGTGGCTGCTCTCCGAGCTGAACACCCTGGTCCAGCAGGTCGACGCCGCGATGGCCGACTTCGACACGCACCAGGCCGGCCGGCTGCTCGCCACGTTCGTGGACGACCTGTCGAACTGGTACGTACGGCGCAGCCGGCGCCGCTTCTGGCGGGGTGACCGGGCGGCGCTCGCCACCCTGCACGAGGCGTTGCGCACCGTCACGCTGCTGCTGGCGCCGCTCACCCCGTTCATCACCGAACGGGTCTGGCAGGACATGGTCGTGCCGGTCGACCCGGAGGCGCCGCAGTCGGTGCACCTCGCCCCGTACCCGGTCGCCGACGAGTCGCTGATCGACCCGTCGCTCTCCCGGCAGATGGCGCTCGCCCGGCGGCTGGTGGAGCTGGGCCGGGCGGCCCGGGCCGACTCCGGCATGAAGGTGCGGCAGCCGCTGTCGCGGGCGCTGGCCTCGGCGGGCGGCTTCGAGGAGCTCTCGCCGGAGCTGCTGGCGGAGATCGCCGCCGAGCTCAACATCGGTTCGGTCGACCCGGTGGGTGGGGCCGGCGGGTCGCTCGTGGACACCACCGCCAAGGCGAACTTCCGCACGCTGGGCAAGCGGTTCGGCAAGACGGTGCAGCAGGTCGCGGCGGCGATCGCGGCGGCCGACGCGGCCGCGCTGAAGGACTCGCTGCGCGACACCGGATCGGCCACCGTCCAGGTCGGCGAGGAGACGGTGACGCTCGGCCCGGACGAGGTGGTGGTCACCGAGACGCCGCGTGAGGGCTGGGCGGTGGCCAGCGACGCCGGCGCGACGCTGGCGCTCGACCTGCACCTCACCCCGGAGCTGCGGCGGGCCGGCGTGGCCCGCGACGCGATCCGGCAGATCCAGGAGGCCCGCAAGAGCAGCGGCCTGGAGGTGACCGACCGGATCGAGCTGCGCTACCGCGCGGACCGCGAGGAGACCGCGCTGGCCCTGCGCGAGCACCGTGACCTGGTCGCCGAGGAGGTGCTGGCGGCCGACTGCGCCGAGGGCGAGCCGTCCTGGGCCGACGCGGAGCCGTTCACCGACGAGTCGCTGGGTCTGACCTTCTGGCTCCGGAAGTCCTGAGCCGACAGCGGGTGCTCCGGGCCGGCCACGGCCCGGAGCACCCGTGCCGCGTCACGACGCCGCCGCGAGGCGGGCCACGAGCGCCCGCGCCGTCCGGTCGTGGGCGGCGGCCTCCTCGTCCCGGCCGAGCGCGGTGGCCAGGTCGGCCAGGTGCCGGGCCACCGGGCCGAGGCTGAGCACACCGCTGCCCGCCCCGCCCAACTCGGCCGCGGCGGGCAGCAGCTCGGCGTACGCGTACCGGATCGTCGGCTCGTCCTCGACGGCGAGCGCGGCCCGGGCGGTAAGGCAGAGGCGGGCCTCCCGGAGCAGGTCGTGCGGCGATCCGGGGAGCGTGCGCAGGGCGGCGACGGCCTCGTCCCGGCCTCCGGCGGCGGCCAGCTCCAGCGCCCGCGCCCACGGCTCGTACGGACCCAGCTCCCTCGCGTCGGGCACCGGCACGGGCGCGCCCGGAGGCGTGTCGGCCAGCCGCAACGACAGCAACGCGAGCGGTAGCAGACCCTCGGCCATGCCAGGCATTCCCGCCGTCGGGGTCCGGGCCGCCGCCCGCCGGTAGGCGGCCTCCGCCTCGGCTCGGCGTCCGAGCAGGGCGAGACGGAGCGCGGCGTACCACTCGGTGAAGACGCCCACCAGGGGCAGGTCGTGCCGGTCGGCGAGCCGGTCGGCGGCGGCCGCGGCCGCGTCGGCGGCGCCGAGATCGGCGAGCGCACAGCTCGCCTGCATCACCACGAGGTGGCCGAGCACCTCGAAGGTCACCAGTTCGTGCCGGGCGGCAAGGTCGGCCAGCTCCGCGCCGAGCCGCGCGCGCTGCGGGGCCAGGCCGGTCCGCTCGAAGGAGTGCATGAAGCGGGCGTTGAGCGCGAACGCCAGCAGCGCCGGCCGGCGCAGTCGCCGCGCGATGGCCTCCGCCTCGACGGCCGCCCGGCGGCCCCGGTCTCCGGTGGTCCCCCGCAGCTCCAGAGCGAGCGTGCCGAGCAGCCGGCCGCGCAGCTCCGGGTCGTCCGCGCCGACCGTGCCCAGCGTCCGGTCGACAGCCGTCACGATTCGACCGGAGAGCTCCTCGTCGTCGTTGCGGGTCCACACCGCCGGCACGTCGAAGGCGGTGAGCACCGCGGCGACCAGGGGCGGATCGTCGAGCGTCTCGGCCGTGCCGATCGCCTCGGCGCGGTAGCGGCGGGTGTCGTCCAGGTGCCCGGTCACGGCCAGCGCCCGGCCGAGACCCATCATCGCCACCAGCCGTGCGCGCACGTCGGCGTCGCCGGCCCGGTCGTGGGCGTCGACCGCCTGCTGCCACAGGCGGACCGCCTGGTACGGGTGGGCGCGACGTTCGGCCTGCTCGGCGGCGAGCCGGGCGTACCGGCCGGCGCGCCCGGCGGTGGCCCGGTTCGCCGCTTCGCCGAAGTGGTGGGCCAGGGCCACCACGTCGTCGGGACGCAGCCGCTCGATCGCCGCACCGGCGGCGGTGTGCCAGCGGGTCCGGCGCGGCGCGGAGAGGTCGCCGTAGATCGTGTCCCGGACCAGGACGTGGGTGAACCTCAGCTCGCCGTCCTGCTCGGTGAGGAAGCCGGCCGCCAGGGCCTGGTCCAGCGCGTCGAGAACCGTCGCGTCGCCACCCGCGAGAACGGCCAGCACCTCCGGATCGACGTCCCGGCCGAGGACCGCGGCCTGCCGCAGCACGTCCTGCGCCGCCGGGGGGAGCCGGGTGAGCCGGTGCCGGATGACGTCCCGTACCCCGGCCGGCACCCGCTCCAGCGCCGCGTCACCCTCGGCCGCGAGGAGCCGGGCCAACTCCCGTACGAAGAACGGGTTGCCACCGCTGCGGCGCTGGATCGACCGCAGGGCGGGCCCGTCCGGGTCCCGCCCGGCGACGGCCCGGACCAGCTCACCGGTCGCCGGTTCGGCGAGCCCGCCCAGGTAGACGCGGAGGGGCTCGGTCCGGGCGAACCGGGCCAGCGCCGTGGTCAGCTCGGGCGTGATCTCGGTGGCCCGGTACGTGCCGACCAGCAGCACCGGGCCGGTGACCGGCTCCGGCTCGGTGAGCAGCGCGGCGAGCAGGTCGAGGGTGCCCTCGTCCGCGCGGTGCAGGTCGTCGAGGACCAGCAGCACCGGTCCGCGCCGCGCCGCCTCGGTGAGCTGCGCGGCGGCGGCGCGGTGCAGGCGGAACCGGGCCACCGCCGGATCGCTCCCGCCGCCGCCCGCGGGCTCCGGCTCGGCGGTGGGCGGCGCAGCTCCGGTCGCCGCCGTCAGCTGGTCGGCGATCTGCCGCCACGGCCAGGCCACCGGTGCGCCGTCGTACTCGGGGCTGCGGCCCCAGGCCGGAATCCAGCCGGCCGCCGCGAGCTCACCGGTCAGTGCCTCCGCGAGCGCCGACTTGCCGGCGCCCGCGTCGCCGGAGACCAGGGCGAGGCTCGGGGTGTTTCCCGCGGCCACCTGCTCGGCCGCCTGCCGGAGGCGGGCCAGTTCACCGTCCCGCCCGACGAGTGGGCGGCGCCCCGCCCCGCCGACCGGCTCGCCCGCCGCCGGCGCGGCGACCCGCGCGGATCGGGCGTCCGACCCCGCCGGGCGCGAGACGGGCGCGGGTATGGCCGGGCCGGCGGACGTGGCCGGGGCCGGCGGGCCGGCGAGGTGCGGCGCCTGGGCGAGGACGTCCGCCTCCAGCTGCCGCAGCCGGGGGCCGGGGTCGACACCGAGCCGCGCCACCAGCGTCTCCCGGGCACGGCGCAGCGCCGCCAGCGCGTCGCCCTGCCGGTCCGCGCGGTACAGGGCGAGGGCGAGCAACCGCCAGGCGTCCTCCCGCAGCGGCTGGTCGGCGACGTGCGCCCGCAGGTCGGAGGCGGCCTCGGCGGCCCGGCCGGCGGAGAGCAGCGCCTCGGCCCGTCGCTCGACCGCCAGCAGCCGCAGCTCGTCGAGCCGATCGATCTCCGCGCGGGCCCAACTCCAGCCGGCGTACTCGGCGTAGGCGGGGCCCCGCCAGAGGGCGAGCCCCTCGTCGAGGCGGGCGAGCGCGGCACCGGCGTCCCCGGCCGTGAGCAGCTCCGCCGACTCGCTGACCGCCGCCTCGAAGCGCCAGGCGTCCACCGCGCCGGCGGCGGGGTGCAGCGCGTACCCGGGCGGCACGGTCACCAGCAGGCGGGACGGTTGGCGGGGCGGCCGCTCGGGCTCCAGGGCACGGCGCAGGTCGGCCACGAAGGTGCGCAGCGCGGCCACGCCCCCTTCCGGCGGCTCCGCCCAGAGCGCGTCGAGCAGCCGGTCGACCGGTACCACCCGACCCCGGGCGACCAGCAGCCGGGCCAGCACGGCGCGTTGCCGTGCGCCCCGCAACGCCACCGGGCCGCCGGGGGCGTCGGCGCGTACCGCCCCGAGCACGCCGAAGGTCACCGCGGGCGCGGCCGGCTGGCTGGTCATGGCCCCCAATCTAGGTCGCCTCGGCCGCGCCGGAGGCGCCACTCATCCGACGCTGATCGGCTGCTGATCGCCCGGGCGCAGGCTCGACGCATACCGCCCGAGTGGGGCACCCGCCCCGCCCGGGCCGCCGAGAACGAGGGGTCAACCGTGGAGATCAAGGGCTTCGACTACCAGCGCGTCACCGTCGCGGACGGTGTGACGCTCCAGACGGCCGTGGGCGGTTCCGGCAGCCCGGTCGTCCTGTTGCACGGCTTCCCGCAGACGCATCTCATGTGGCGGCACGTCGCCGCCGACCTCGCCGCGGACCACACGGTGATCTGCCCCGACCTGCGTGGGTACGGCGCCAGCGACAAGCCCGCCGACACCGACGGTGAACGGTACGCCAAGCGGACCATGGCCGCCGACATCGTGGCGCTGGCCCGGGCGCTGGGGCACGAGCGGTTCGCCCTGGCCGGCCATGACCGCGGTGCGCTGGTCGCCGTGCGGGCCGGCCTCGACCACCCGGACGCGGTCACCCACCTCGCCGCGCTCGACGTGCTGCCCACCCTCGACATGTGGGACGTCCTGCACGGCACCACCGCCGCCGTCGGTTTCCACCTGTACCTCATGGCCCAGCCGCCGGGCCTGCCCGAGCGGCTGATCAGCGGAAGCCCGGACGCCTTCTTCGGGCATTTCCTGGACGTCTGGACCCGGAATCCGGAGGCGATCCCCGCCGACGTGCGGGCCGCCTACCTGGCGGCGTCCCGGTCGGCGGTCACCTCGATCGTGGCCGACTACCGGGCGACGGCCGGGATCGACGTCGCCCACGATCAGGCCGACCGGGCGGCCGGGAACCGGCTGCGAATGCCGGTGACGGTTCTCCAGCAGGACTGGGGCGCCGCGCTCGGCTACGACGCGGCGGAGCTGTGGCGGGCGTGGGCACCGGACCTGGAGCACCGCACCGTCTCGTCGGGCCACTTCATGGCCGAGGAGGCGCCGGCGGAGGTCGTCGAGGCGCTGCGAACGCTGCTCGCCCGGTAGCGGGCGGCCGCAGGGCGCGCAGTCACAGCGCGTGATCTCACCCGACGTGACGGTCCGTGGCGGGTCGGCCCCTGACAGCGCGCAGGAAGAAGAACGACGAGAATCTTCCGCAGGGCGTGTCGATTCGCGCCGGTCCCGTTCGTCGTCAGACCGTAAGGCAGCCGGAGACGACAGGAGTCGGACATGAAGTACATGCTGCTGATCTACAGCGGATCCGCGGACGCACCGGACGAGTGCACGGTCGAGGACTGGATGGCCTACGACAAGGAGGCGCGGGAGGCCGGTGTCGTGGTCTCCAGCCACTCACTGGCCGACCTGATCACCGCCACCACCGTCCGCGTCGGGAGCAGCGGCGAGCGGACCGTCACCGACGGGCCGTTCGCCGAGTCCCGGGAGGTGCTCGGTGGCTACTACGTCATCGACGTGCCGGATCTCGACGTCGCCGTGGACTGGGCCGCCCGCTGCCCCGGGTCACGCGGCAGCGGGGCGGTCGAGGTCCGGCCGATCGCCGAGTTCTGAGGTCGACCGGAATGGGCGAGTGGGCAGCCGGCGCGCGCGCCTCGGTCGAGGCGGTCTTCCGCGAGGAGCGCGGCCGGCTGCTCGCCGCCCTGGCGCACCGCTTCGGCGATCTCGATCTCGCCGAGGACGTCGCCTCCGAGGCGATCGAGGCGGCCCTGGTGCACTGGCCGGTCGACGGCGTACCGGCCCGGCCCGGCGCCTGGCTGCTCACCACCGCCCGCCGCCGGGCCGTCGACCGGCTCCGGCGCGACCAGGCGTACGCGGCCCGGCTGGCGCTCATCGCGGCCGAGGCGGAGCGGGCCGACACGACCGCCCCGGTGAGCGACGACGACGGCCTTCCCGACGAGCGGTTGCGGCTCTTCTTCACCTGCGCCCACCCGGCGCTGCCGGCCGCGGACCGGGGCGCGTTGACCCTGCGCTCCCTGGCCGGGCTGACCACGCCCGAGGTCGCCCGGGCCTACCTGGTGCCGACGGCGACGATGGCCCAGCGGCTGGTCCGCGCCAAGAAGAAGATCTCCGAGGCGCGCATCCCGTTCCGGGTGCCCGGGCCGAAGGAACTGCCCGGCCGCCTGCCCGGCGTGCTCCAGGCCGTGTACTCGATCTTCACCGAGGGGTACGCGGCCAGCTCCGGTCCGCGGCTGCAGCGGCTCGACCTCGCCGAGGAGGCCATCCGGCTGGCCGGGATCCTGCGCCGGCTGCTGCCCGCCCAACGGGAGGTCGCCGGCCTGCTCGGGCTCATGCTGCTCGTGCACGCCCGGCGGGACGCAAGGATCGGTCCCGAGGGCGAGCTGGTGCTCCTCGACGCCCAGGACCGCAGCCGCTGGGACCGCGACATGATCGACGAAGGGCGGGCCCTGGTGCTCGTCGCGCTGACCGGTGGCGCGCCCGGACCGTACGGGGTGCAGGCCGCGATCGCCGCACTGCACGACGAGGCGGCCGACGAGGCGTCCACCGACTGGCCGCAGGTGGTGGCGCTCTACGACGTACTCCTCGCGTTGACGCCGTCGCCGGTGGTGGCCCTGAACCGGGCCGTGGCGGTCGCGATGCGGGACGGCCCGGAGGCCGGCCTCGCGCTCCTGGACGAGCTGGCCGGCGAGGCACAGCTACGCGGCTACCACCCCTACCCCGCCGCCCGGGCCGGTCTGCTGCACCGGCTCGGCCGGCACGCGGAGGCGGCTGCCGCGTACCGGGAGGCGCTCGACCTCGCCGGCACCGAGCCGGAGCGGGAGCACCTGCGCGGCCGGCTCGCCGTCGTCGAGACGGCCGACGGGTGACCGCCGCCCGGCGGTGCCCCGATCCCGGAGCACCGCCGGAACGTCGAACGGCCGCGTCAGCGCGCGGTGCGGGCCCGCTCCTCGGCGACCAACTCCCGGGTGGCCGGGGCGACCTCGGCGGCGAAGATCTCGATCGTGGCGGGATCGTCGGCCATCAGGATGAAGGCACTCACCCCGTACTCCAGGGTCAGGCCGGCGAGATCCTCCGCCCACTGCTCCGGTGGGCCGTTGAGCAGCGACCGGCCGGTGGGCGAGAACTCGCCGCCGATGTTGAGCAACCGCCGGATCTGCGCCGGCTCCCGACCCGCCGCCGCGGCGGCCTCGTCGATCTGTGCGTTCATGCCGACCAGCTCGGCCGGCCCGTTCTTGAAGTACGGCAGGGACGGCAGCCAGCCGTCGGCCAACCGTCCGGTCAGCCGCAGCATCCGCGGCTTGTACGCGCCGACCCAGACGTTCACGTCGTGCGCCGGGGCGGGTCCCCGCTTGGCGCCGCTGACCCGGTAGTGCTCGCCGTCGACACGTACGCCGCCGGGCTTGTCGGCCGCCCAGACCTCACGGATGATCCGGATCGCCTCGTCCAGCGCGGTGATCGCCTGGCCGGCGCTGCGCCGCGGGCCGCCCATCGCCTCGATGGCGTCCCAGTAGGCGCCCGCGCCGATGCCCAGCTCGAACCGTCCGCCGCTGAGCAGGTCGAGGCTGGCCGCGCTGCGGGCGATCATCGCCGGCTGGCGCAGCGGCAGGTTGAGCACGTTGGCGCTGAGGTGCACCCGCTCGGTGCGCGCGGCCACGTAGCTCAGCAGCGTCCAGGTGTCGTGGAACCGCGGCTGGTACGGGTGGTCCTGGAAGGTGACCAGGTCCAGCCCGGCGCGGTCGGCGACCACGGCCAGGTCGACGGCGTGCCGGACGGGTTGCACGGTGGGCGTGGTGAAGGTGCCGAACAGTAGGTCGTGCCCGTAGTCGGTCATGACGTCGTCCTCGTTGCGGTGTCGGGTGTGATGGCGAAGTTGTCGCGGAAGAGGCCGTCCGGGTCGTACCGCTTCTTCAGCGTGCGCAGGCGGGCCAGCGTGCGGGGCGGGAACGCCTCGGTGAGACGTTCCGGTCGCAGGTCGGTCTCGAAGCTGAGGTAGGTGCCGTGCAGGTGCTCGGCGAGCAGGCCGTCCCAGAGCGCGTCGAGCCGGGCCCGGTGCCGCCCGAACGCGGTCACGTGGAAGTTGGCGTTCCGGTGGCTCCACGCCATCGCGTCCGGGTCCACGTCGGTGACCGCGCCGCCGATCGAGCGGAGGTGGAAGAAGTAGACGACCCCGCTGGCCAGCAGCCGGGCGGCGGCCGCCGCGAACTCGGGGGTGAGGCGGGTGAGCAGGCCGGTGCGGGAGATCGGTTCGCCCTGGGCCTGATGCGGCGCGTCGCTCGCGTTGGCCATCACCGAGGCGTACGAGGTGATGACCACCTGCTGGTCGTACCCGGGCGCGACGTCGGCGAGCGGCTGGAGCTGCGCCACGATCGTCGCGGGATCGTCCGAGTCGACCATCGCCATCACCTGCGCCACCGCCGGCTGGCCCAACCGGGGCGGACCCATGATGATCGCGCTGGTCAGGTCGCGCGGGGCGGCCTCGACCGCGGCGCCCCAGCGGGTCAGGAGGGCGGCGGGATCAGCGGCGTCCAGCGCGAACTGGGCCCAGCCGACCGGTCCGACCTCGTCCACCTCGAACTCGAAGGCGGTCACCACGCCGAAGTTGGCGCCGGCGCCGCGTACCGCCCAGAAGAGGTCGGAGTTCTCGGTGTCGCTGGCCCGGACGGCGCGCCCGTCGGCGAGGACCAGCTCGACCGCGCGCAGGTGGTCGATGGTGAGCCCGTGCTTGCGCGCCAGCCAACCGACGCCGCCCGCGGTGGCCAGCCCGCCCACGCCGACGCCGCCGTAGTCGCCGGAGGTGAGCGCCCAGCCGTGCGGGGCCAGCGCCTCGGCGACCTCCGTCCAGCGCGCCCCCGGGCCGATCCGGACCAGGCGACGTGCCTCGTCGAGCACCTCGATGCGGTTCAGGGCGCCGACGTCGATGACGATGCCGCCGTCGTTGGTCGACCGGCCGCTGATGCCGTGCCCGCCACTGCGGATACCGAGCGGCAGGTGCCGGTGCGCGCGGGCGAAGGCGAGCGCGTCGGCCACCTCGGCCGGGGTACGCGGTCGCAGGACGAGACCGGGCGCGCCGCCGCGCAGGTAGGTGGACCGTACCCGGGAGTAGGCGATGTCGCCGGGCTCCACGGCGCCGCCGGTGAGGGAGGCGGGCACCTCGTCGTACGCGATGCCGGGGCGCCGCTTGGCACGGACGGTGCCGCTGCGCTGGGCGGTGCGGGGCAGCGGCGCGGGCAGTGCCCGGTCGGCCGCCTCCCGCAGGGCCGGCGCCACCTCGCGCGCGAACCGCTCCATGGTCGCCACGTCGTCGGTGATCAGGATGAAGGTGCCGACACCGTCCTCGACGACCAGCGGCAGCAGGTCCTCGACCCAGCCGGTGGCCGGTCCGTGCAGGAATCCCTGGCGGGTCTCGGCGAACCGTCCGGAGACGTTGAGCAGGCGGCGGATCTCCGCCGGATCGCGGCCGGCCGCCCGGGCCGCCTCGTCAATGATCTTGTTGCCGGCGCGGACCGCGTCCGGACCGGCCGGGTCGAGCGTGCTGAGCCACCCGTCGGCCTTCTCGCCGACCAACCGCAGCAGCCGGGGGTCGGTTCCGCCGAGCCAGATCGGGATGTGGTGGGCCGGGAGCGGGCCGGCGGACGCGCCGTCGAGGCGGTGGTACGCGCCGCGGTAGCGAACCGGCGCCGGGTCGTCGGCGGCGAGCATGGCCCGGACGACGTCGACCGATTCGCCGAGCGCGTCGAAATCCGCACGCGCGGGGCCACCCGTCGCCCCGGCGGCGTCGAGACCGGTTCGGGGCTCGTGGTCGCCGGTGCCCAGGGCGAGTTCCACGCGGCCACCGGAGAGGAGGTCCAGGCTGGCGGTGGAGCGGGCGAGCACGGCCGGGGGCCGCGTCTCGGCGGTGAGCACGTTCGCCGCGAGGTGGATCCGCTCGGTCCGCCCGGCGACCCAGGCGAGCAAGGTCCACGTGTCCAGGTGCGCCGGCTGGCCGGGGTCGTCGGAGAAGGTGACCAGGTCGTAGCCGAGCGCCTCGCTGCGCCGGGCGAGCGCCACCGGAGTGTCGGGCGCGGCGTTCACCGGCGTGACCAACGTGCCGAACTCGAGGCGGTGGCCGTAGTTGCCTGTCACGACTGCCTCCCAAAGGTTGATGCGTCAACCAGACTACGGCGTTCACGGTCGATGTGCGTGTGATCCCGGTCATCCCCGGCCGGCCCGGGTTCCCGAGCCGGCCGGTCCGCCCCACCGCGAATTACGCTGGTCGGATGGGGGATCCCGGTAACCGGCTCGACGGGCGCGAGTACCAGAGTTGGCGCGCCTTCCACCGGATGCACGACCAGCTCTCGCTCGCCCTGAACCAGCACCTCCAGCGGGACGCGGGCATCTCCGAGCCCGACTTCCAGGTGCTCGCCGCGCTGGCCGAGGCGCCCGGCCGGGCGCTGCGCTCCCGCGAACTCCGCGAAGAGCTCCAGTGGGAGAAGAGCCGGCTCGCCCACCAGATCCGCCGGATGGAGCAGCGCGGCCTGGTCCTGCGGGACGACTGCCCGGAGGACGCCCGGGCGGCCACCGTCCGGATCACCGACGCCGGTCTGGCCGGCGTCCACGCCGCCGCCCGGGCCCACGCGGCCCTGGTGCGCGAACTCTTCTTCGACGCGCTCACCCCGGCGCAGCTCGACGCCTTCGACGAGGCCGGCGCGGCGGTGATCGAGCGACTGCGCCAGCGCTGCCCGGTCGAGGCGCCGTGATCGGGCGAGTGGGCCTAAACTGCCGGCATGAGGCCCCGGCCGTGACCGGCGAGCTGGACGACGCCGGCGAGGAGCTCTTCGTCACCGCGCTGGAGCGGGCCGACCTGCGAGCGGTCGACGGCCGGCTGGTGCTGGCGGCGCCCGGCCTGCGCTTCGTCGACCAGCGGGCGCTGACACGACTGCGCGAGTACGCCCGCCGCCGCGACTCCGCCGTGCTGCTGCGCACGCCGCACCCCGCCGCGGCGCGCCTGGCCGCCCTGCTCGATCTGCCCGGTCTCACCGCGGAGGTCACGCGATGAGGACGGGTGCCGCCGCGGGTCACCACGGCTACCTGCACGAGGCGGTCCGCTACGGCTCCGACGAGGAGCTGCTCGCCGTCGTGGTGCCGTTCCTGCGCGGC
This sequence comes from Micromonospora sp. 15K316, assembly GCF_004348525.1. Lineage (GTDB taxonomy): Bacteria > Actinomycetota > Actinomycetes > Mycobacteriales > Micromonosporaceae > Micromonospora. Next base: position 40,213 of record NZ_SMKG01000018.1, read on the forward strand.
GGGGTCGAGGCCGGCGAGCCGACGTTCGTCGCCCTCGGCGAGCGCACCGGAGGGCTGGTGCGGGACGCTCTGCCCACCGGATCGGGCGTCGAGTTCCTGACCGGCGGCAGCGTCTACGCCCGCCCCACCGCCGCGATCCGCTCCTACCGGCAGTTGCTGGCCGACCGGGTGGCCGCCGGGGCCGGGCAGATCCGGATCATCGGTGAGCTGCCGCAGATCGCGTTCGGGCCGACCTGGGACTGGTGGGCCCGGTACGAGTCGGCGATCAACCACGCGTACGACGACTTCCCGCTCTGGAGCATGTGCGCGTACGACACCCGGATCACGCCACCGCACGTGCTCGAAGAGGTGGCCCGCACCCACCCGTGGTTCGCCACCCCGGGCGACGGGCACGCGCCCAGCCCGACGTACACGGAGCCGGCCGTCTACCTGCGCGAGGAGCGCGGCGCGCCGGCCGATCCGCTCCAGGCCACCGCACCCCTGATCGAGCTGACCGACCCCACGGCGGCGCAGGCCCGCGCCGCCGTGCAGGCGGTCGACCGGGGCGCGCTGCCGCGAGACGACGTCGACGATCTGGTCGTCGCCGTCAGCGAGACCGTCACCAACGCGCTGCGGCACGGGCGCACCCCGGTCCGGCTACGTCTCTGGGCCGGACCGGACCGGATCGTGGCGACCGTCAGCGACGCCGGGGACGGCCCGGAGGACCCGTTCGCCGGACTGCTCCCGGCCGGCAACGGCGCGACCGGCGGCCTCGGCCTCTGGATCACCTACCAGTCCTGCAACCACGTGAGCCTGCACCGGAGCGGCCCGGCCGGTTTCACGCTTCGGCTCACCGCCGGCAACCCGCACTGACCGGACGCTTCCCTGCCCGCCGCGCGTCGGTGGCCACCGGGCCATCGCGCCGGACGGCCCGCGTAACAGGCCGCTGAGCAGCAGCTCAGCGGCCTGGGCGGGTCGGCGCAGGCGCCGTCACTGAGGCAGCTGCCGCCAGGCCGGATGGTTGCCGCGCCAGGCACCGGCCAGGATGGCGGCCGCGGCGCGGCTCGGGCACTCCTGCACCCGGGACCGGCCGGACTCACCACCGATCTGGGCCTGGACCTCCCAGCGCTGCCCATCGGTGCGGATGTACACGTCCCGGCGTCCCCGCGCCGTCCGGTCACCGTTCCACCAGTGCTGCTCGACAATCACGTCGCTGACGCTATAGCACCGGTCCGACGGTGGTAAGGCCGCGCCCGCCTGATCGCCCCGGCCTGGCACATCGCGCGAAGTCACTCGGCCACCACGAGCGCCTGCGGAGCGGCCTGCTTCATCCGGCTACGCAGCCACTTCAGCTGCATGGCGGTCTCGCCCTCACACCGCCGGACGACCGCGAGCAGGTCCCGGTCCCGGGCGCCGTACGCGGCCTGCCCCACCACCGTCCAGCAGATGTCGCACTCGGCGGCCATCAGGTAGAGGTCCTGGAGGTCGCGCAGCAGTCCGATCCCGCCGCTGCGGGTGCCACCGAACAACTCCGAGTGCAGCCGGTCCGGCTCGGCGGGCGCCTCCTCGGCGTACCGGGCGGCGAACGGCCGCAGCAGCTCGGCGAACCCGTCGCAACGCTTCGCCTGCTGCTGACAGAGATGGAAGACGTCCGGCTCGTCCTGGTGCGCGGCGCCCACCTGCCGGAACGCGTCCGCCAGGTTGAGCTGGGCCCGGTGCAGCAGACCGAGATAGTGCGCGAGATGCACGGCTCACTCCCCTCCCGCGTGGCTGGTCGCCTCCGCCGCCGGGCCACCCACCGTCGCCGGAACCCCGGACACGACGGGCGCGCTGCCGCCCACCGTCGGCGCCGGCGACGGGACGCCCCCGCCGTCGGCGAGCCGGGACACCGCCACCGCGGCGACCTTGAAGAGCGGCTGTTTGGAGACCGGGTCCCAGGCGGTGATGGTCAGCTCGTTGGCGGCCCGCGGCGTACGGTCGGCCGGGTCCTGGTCGAACCAGCCGTAGTGGAACGGCAGGAAGACCACCCCGGGGCGGATGCCGCTCAGCCGCGCCCGGGCCTGCACGGCGCCGCGGGCCGAGGCGATACCGACCAGGTCCCCCTCGCCGATGCCGAGACGTTCGGCGTCGATCGGGTTGAGCTCCACCCAGACGTCCGGTGCGGCGGCGTTCAGCTGCGGCGCCCGACCGGTCTTCGTACGGGTGTGGAACTGGTAGACGGTGCGACCGGTGGTGAGCAGCATCGGGCGCTCCTCGTCGGGCACCTCCGGCGACGGCCGGTACTCGTCGGCGTGCAGGAACGCCCGCCCGCCCGGCTGCTTCGCCCGGTACTCGTCGGCGAGGAACTCGGCGCCGGTGGCCAGGTCCTGGCCGTAGGTCTCGCACACCTCCGGGTCGGTGGGGAAGACCCCGTCGACGTAGAGCCGTTCCGTGCCGTCGGGCTGGGCATCGGTGCACGGCCACTGGATGCCGCTGCCGCCGCGCAGCCGGTCGTAGCTGAGCCCGGTGTAGTCGCAGGGACGGCCCCGCGAGCACTCCTTCCACGCCTCGAACGCCTCCTCGGGGGTCGCCCACCCGATCAGCGGCCGGCCGTCGCGGTCGCGGAAGTCCATCCGCCGCGCGTAGTCCAGGAAGATGTCCAGGTCGGCGCGCGCCTCGCCGGGCGGGTCGACCGCCTTCTCGCTGAGGTGCACGGTCCGGTCCACGTTGGTGAAGGTGCCGGTCTTCTCCCCCCAGGTCGCGCCGGGCAGCACCACGTCGGCGAGCTCCGCCGTCTCGGTGAGGAAGAGGTCCTGCACGACCACGAAGAGCTCGGGCTGTCGCAGGATGTGCCGGATGCGGGAGAGGTCGGGCAGGGAGACGGCCGGGTTGGTGGCGCTGATCCAGAGCAACTTGATCGAGCCCTGTTCGGCGTACCGGAAGATCTGCATGGCGTGCGTGGGCGGCGCCCAGTGCGGGATGATCTCGGGTTCGACGTTCCACAGCCGGGCCAGCTCGGCGATGTGGTCGGGATTGTCCCAGTTACGCAGCCCGGGCAGGTCGCCGTCCGCACCGGTCTCCCGGGTGTTCTGCGCCGTCGGCTGGCCGTTCATCTGGTAGACGCCGGCCCCCGGACGGCCGATCATCCCCCGGATCAGGTGCAGGTTGTTGACCTGGCACGCCGCCGCGGTGGCCTGGTTGGACTGGTAGAAGCCCTGGAGCACGGTGGAGAGCAGGCGCCGCGACCCACCGAGGAGTTCGGCGGCACGGCGTACGTCCGAGGCGGGCACGTCGCAGATCTCGGCGACCCGCTCCGGCGGGTAACCGTCGACCGTACGGGACAGCTCCTCGAAGCCCAGCGTGTGCGCCGCCACGTACGCCTCGTCGTACCAGCCGTTGCGGATGACCTCCCGCAGCAGCCCGTTCAGCAACGCCATGTTGGTGCCGTTGCGGATCGGCAGGTGCACGTCCGCCTCGCGGGTCACGGCGGTGGAGCGCGGGTCGGCGGCGAGCATCGCCGGCGGGTTGGGACCACGCCGGCGGTCCAGCATCCGCATCCAGAGCACCGCCTGGGTCTCCGCGACGTTGTGTCCCCAGATCGCCAGCGCGTCGCAGTGGTCGATGTCGGCGTACGAGCCGGGCTGCCCGTCCGCGCCGAAGGTGGCCTTCAGCGCCGCCGCCGCGGTCGCCGTGCAGAGCCGGGTGTTGCCGTCCATGTGCGGCGTGCCGAGGCCCGCCTTCCCGAGCACGCCGAGGGTGTAGTACTCCTCGAGGAAGAGCTGACCGGTGGTGTAGAAGCCGAAGTGGCCCCAGCCGCCGGGACCGTCCAGCAGCTCCTTCGACCGGGCGACGATCCGCCCCATGGCGGTGTCCCAGTCGGTCTCCACCAGCTGCCCGCCCTCCCGCACCAGCGGGCGGGTCAGCCGGTCGGGGCTGTGGTTGGCCTGCCAGCCGTAGAGGTCCTTCGGGTCGAGCCGCCCCCGGTTGACCCGGTCCACCGCCCGGCCCCGTACGCCGACGATCCGGCCGTCCTTCACCGCGATGTCGAGCGCGTCGCCGTTGGAGTGCAGGATCGACGCCGACTGGACCCATCGGTCCACGTCCTCCGCTCGCAGGTCGCCGTCGAGGAAGGTGTCCACCCGTACCGGCCAGTCCTGGCCCGCCCCGTACGGGGTCCGCGGACCCCAGGGGTCGGCTATCCGGTCGACCACGTCCCACTCCCTCCGGCGCCATTGATCCGATCCTCACACCTGCCCGCTCCGAAACTGCCGAAACCGCGAACCGCGGCCGTTTTCGCCAACGGCGGGATCATGTCGAGGAATGGCACCGGGACGGACGGGTAGCCGGGTCCGTGGCCGACTGGGGACAGCTCTTCGTTCCGAGCACCCCGCTGCTGGAGACGGTCATCCGCGGAAGCGTGATGTACCTGGTGCTGTTCGGGCTGCTGCGGGTCATCCTCAAGCGGGAGAGCGGCACCACCGGCGTCACCGACCTGCTGGTCATCGTGCTGCTCGCCGACGCCGCGCAGAACGGCATGTCGGGCAACTACACGTCGATCACCGACGGCGTGCTGCTCGTCGCGGTGATCATCGGATGGTCGTACCTGCTCGACGCCGTGGCGTACGGGTGGCCGGCGGCGGCCCGGGTGATCCGGCCCAGCTCGCTGCTGCTGGTGCGCAACGGGGAGATCATGCACCGGAACATGCGCCGCGAACTCATCACGGACGAGGAGCTGCGGCAGCTGCTCCGGGAACAGGGCGTCGACGACATCTCGAGGGTGCGGGAGGCCCGGATGGAGTCGGACGGGCAGATCAGCGTCACCACCGACCACAAGCTCGACAACCCGCACCGCCGACGCAGACGACAGGCGCCCTGATCGCGGGCCGGTTTGCGCTCCCCGCCGAGGGGAAAGCGGGGGGTTGCCCGGCGCGAGGCCGCGCCTCGCGCCCGTCACACGGATGGAGGCTGAGATGACCGGCCGAGAGCAGCTGCACGAAATGCGTCAGCAGGCCCACAAGATGGGCATCGAGGGCAACTCCAAGATGACGGAGAGCCAGCTGAAGGACGCGATGAAGATGGCCGGCAAGGGCATGAGCCCGCAGGAGGCCAAGCAGAAGGCCAAGGGCTGACCCGTCATCCCGCCGGCCGTCCGGGTGGTTGCCCGGGCGGCCGGCGGTCGCGCGTCAGCTGATCGTGGCCAGCAGGTCCCGGCAGGCCCGCTCGCACTCCCGGCAGGCGTCGGCGCAGATCCGGCAGTGCTCGTGCATGTCGGCGTGCCGGGCGCACTCGTCGCCGCACGCCCGGCACGCCGTCGCGCACGCCTCCAGCAGGCTGCGGGTCACGTTGGCGTCGTAGCCGGTGTGCCGGGAGAGCACCCGGGCGGTGGTGGTGCAGACGTCGGCGCAGTCCAGGTCGGTCCGCACGCACTTGGTCAGCCCGGCCACCATGTCCTCGCTCAGGCAGGCGTCGGCGCACGCCGTGCACGCCTGGGCGCACGAGTTGATCGTGTCGATCACCGCGGCGAGCTTCGCCCGGTCCAGGTTGATCGACTTCGGGTACGCATCGAGCATCTGCCTCGTCACGCTGGCCATGCCGGCTCCTCCGATCGGCGGCGGTACGCTTCCGCTCCGCCGTACCCCCGCCCACCGCGTCCATGCCGGGGACCGGACGTGAACGGCGCGTCAAGAAACGCCCCGTCCACCGTCATATCGGCGTACAGACGCGGGTAGGGCCGCCCGGTGGCGCGTCACGATGGCGACATGACCTCACTTCGGTCGAGGTGGCCGGATCCCGAGCCGGCACCGGACGGCGTTCCCAGCGGCGACGAGCCCGTACGGCGCCACGAGGCGCTCGTCGGCGTGCGGCTGACCGCCGCCACCCCCGGCAGCCACCTCCTGGAGCACCTGCGGACCGAACCGTGCGCGGTGGCCGCCTGGTGGATCGCAGCCGACCTCGACGCCGTCGTACGACTCTCCGCCGACAGCCTGACGATGCTGCACCGCGCCGTGGCCGACCTGCGCCGGCGAGGCGGCGCGGAGGTCGTCGTCACGCTCAGCATCCTGCGCCCGCTCGATCTCTCCGAGGCCACCCCGGCGAACCTGGCGGCGTCGGCATGAGCCGTCCCACCACCGCCCGCCGCGTCGTCGTCGGCGTCGACAGGTCCTTCTGCGGTCTGCAGGCGCTGCGCACCGCCGTGAGCCTGGCGCAGCGCGAGAACGCCTGCCTGCACGCGGTACGCGCGTGGGCGTTCGTGCCGGTCTGGCGGCCGGGCACCATGCCCTGGCTCTGGCAGGGGGACCTGGCCCGCGCCGCCCGCGCGTACGTCCGAGAGGCGTTCGACGCGGCGCTGGGCGGCATGCCCCGAGACGTCGCGCTACGGATCGTCGCCGAGCAGGGGTACGCCGGCCAGGTGCTCGTCGACCACGCCTGCCGCGACGGCGATCTCCTCGTCGTGGGCAGTCCCCGCCGCGGCCGCTTCAGCGTGGCCGGCGGGCACGTGACCCGCTACTGCGTCAGCCACGCGAACGGACCCGTGGTCACGGTTCCCGCCCCCGCCTGGGCCCGCGCCGAAGCGATCCGACGCTTCGGCCGCGACCTCGAACGATTCACCCCGTGACCGGCCACCCGCCGGTCGTGCACCCGAAAGGCACCACGATGGACGAGCTCCCGGATACCTACGTCGTCCCGGTGCGCGCCACACCGGGACGGCAGGCGCTCATCGTGCGGACCGGCCGGCTACCCCAGGGGCAGCGGGTCGGTCTCGCGTTCACCGACCCGGAACGGCTCAACCGCGCTATGGGCGCGGACCAGCCGTGGACCCGGCTCTGCGAATCGGCCCTGCGGTCCATGCTGCGGCCGCTCGGCGTCGACCGGATCCAGGTCGATCCGCTCCTGGTGGCGCCCCCGGTACGCCCCGAGGCCCCCGCCGGCGCCTCCGCGCCGCAGCAGCCCATCGCCGCGCTTGCCGGAACCCGGGAGGCATAGGTGTCACAGACACCTCGCGTGATCGACTCGGGTTCCCTGACGTCGGGGTGTCCGGGCCGGCCGATACCCCGACTTCGATGATCTGGAGTCGGCCAGGAGCTCCGGCCGGTCAGGGGCGGTAGCGGTAACCCATGCCCGGCTCGGTGATGAGGTGCCGGGGACGGGCCGGATCGTCCTCCAGCTTGCGGCGCAGCTGTGCGAGGTACTGCCGCAGGTAGTTGCTCTCGTTCTCGTACTCCGGCCCCCACACCTCGTGCAGCAGCTGCCGCTGGCTGACCAGCTTGCCGGGGTGGCGCAGCAGCTTCTCCAGCACCGACCACTGGGTGGGGGTCAGCTTGATCTCCGTACCGTCGTCGCGGGTGACCGTACGGTCGGCGAGGTCGACGGTGTTGCGCCCCACCTTCAGCGTGGCGCCCGCCTCGGTCGCGGGGCCGAGCCGCCGGGTGACCGCCCTGATCCGCGCCAGCAGCTCCTCGACCCCGAACGGCTTCGTGACGTAGTCGTCGGCCCCGGCGTCCAGCGCCTCCACCTTGTCCTCGCTGCCGGCCCGCCCGGAGAGCACGATGATCGGCACGCTGGTCCAGCCTCGCAGCCCCCGGATCACCTCGACCCCGTCCAGGTCGGGCAGGCCGAGGTCGAGGACGACCAGGTCCGGCGGGTGGCTGGCGGCGGCCCGGAGCGCACCGGCGCCGGTGTCGGCCACCACGACGTCGTACCGCCGGGCGCGCAGGTTGATCCGCAGGGCACGCAGGATCTGCGGCTCGTCGTCCACGACCAGGATCCGGGTCATTCCTGTGGTCCCTCCGCCATGCCCTGGGTCGCCGCGGGCAGCCGCAGCACCATGGTCAGTCCACCACCCGGCGTCGTCTCCGGGGTGAGACTGCCACCCATCGCCTCCGCCAGGCCCCGGGAGAGCGCCAGCCCGAGCCCCACCCCGGTCTGGTTGTCCCGGTCGCCGAGGCGTTGGAACGGCAGGAACACGTGCTCCCACTGATCCTCGGGAATGCCGGGGCCGGTGTCGATGATCCGCAGCTCGACCCGGCCCGCGTGGGCGCTCGCGGTGACGTGCGGCGGCTGGCCGGGCGGGCTGTACCGCAGGGCGTTGGCGATGACGTTGACGAGCACCCGTTCGAGCAGGCCGGGATCGGCGGTGACGGCGGGCAGGTCGGCCGGGATGTCGGTGTCGACGCCGGCGGCCGGGGGCCCGAGCTCGTCGAGGGCCCGCGGCACCGCGTCCTCCAGGCCGATCTCGGCCGGCAGGACGCCGAGCGCGCCCGCCTGGAGCCGGCTCATGTCGAGCAGGTTGGCGACGAGCCGGGCCAACCGGTCCAGCGACTCCTCCGCGGTGGCCAGCAGCTCCGCCCGATCGTCCTCGTCGAAGTCGACGTCGGGGCTGCGCAGGCTGGTCACCGCCGCCTTCGCCGACGCCAGCGGGGTACGCAGGTCGTGGCTGACCGCGGCGAGCAGCGCGGTCCGCATCCGGTCCGCCTCGGCCAGCGGCCGGGCGGTGGCCGCCTCCTCGGCCAGCCGCTCCTGACGGAGCGCGACGGCTGCCTGGGCGGCGAACGCCTCGACCAGGCGACGGTCGGCCGCCTCCAGCCGGGCGCCGCAGAGCACCACGGTGATCCGTTCGTCGACCGGCACCACCGTCTCGCCCCGGTCGGGCGTGGTCGCCGGGTGGTCGCCGACGCTCGCGACCACGCACCAGGCCCGCTCCTCCCGGGCCCGGGCCGGCCGTCCGGTGGCCTCCTCGGCGAGTTCCAGCACGCTCACCGCGCGCAGCCCGAACGTCTCGCGCAACTGGTCGAGGAGCGCGATCAGCGGCCGCCCGCCCCGCAGCACCCCGCCGGCCACCGCGGCGAGGGTCTGCGCGTCGGCGGCGGCGCGGGCCGCCTCCCGGGTCCGCCGGGCGGCGACGTCGACGATCCAGCTGACCGCGACCGCGACACCGACGAAGACGGCGAGGGCGAGCAGGTTGTCGGGCTCGTTGATGGTCAGGGTGTGGAACGGCGGGGTGAAGAACCAGTTGAGGATCAGCGACCCGCCGAGCGCCGCGACCAGCGCCGGCCAGAGCCCACCGACCAGCGCCACCGCGACCACGGCGGCCAGGAAGAGCAGGATGTCGCTGGCCAGGGTGAGGTCGGGCAGGACGGTGAGCAGCAGGGTCAGCAGCGGTACGCCGAGCGCGGCGAGGGCGAAGCCGAGCAGCCGACGACGCCGGGACAGCGCCGCCGGCACCCCGGCGGCGCGCCGCCCGCGACCGGCCTCGGTGTGGGTGACCAGGTGCACGTCGATGGCGCCGGAGTGCGCGATCGTGGTCACCCCGACGCCGCGGGCGAAGAGCTGGGCGAAGCGGCCACGGCGGCTGGCGCCGAGCACGAGCTGGGTGGCGTTGACGCCCCGGGCGAAGTCGAGCAGCGCCGACGACACGTCCGCGCCGAGGACCTGGTGGTAGGTGCCGCCGAGGCTCTCCACCAGCACCCGCTGCCGGGCCAGCTGCGCCGGATCGGCACCGACCAGCCCGTCGCTGCGGGCCACGTGCACGGCGAGCAGGTCGGAGCCCTTGCTGCGGGCGGCGATCCGGGCGGCGCGCCGGACCAGCGTCTCCCCCTCGGGGCCGCCGGTCAGCGCGACCACCACCCGCTCGCGCGCCTCCCACGTCTCGGCGATGCCTTGCTGGTCGCGGTACCGGCCGAGCTGCTCGTCGACCTTGTCGGCCAGCCAGAGCAGCGCCAGTTCCCGCAGCGCGGTGAGGTTGCCGACCCGGAAGTAGTTGCCCAGCGCCGCATCGATCTTGTCGGGTCGGTAGATGTTGCCGTGGGCCATCCGTCGGCGCAGCGCCTCCGGCGTCATGTCGACCAGCTCGACCTGCTCGGCGGCGCGGACGATCTCGTCCGGCACCGTCTCCCGCTGCACGGTGCCGGTGATCTGCGCGACCACGTCGTTCACCGATTCGAGGTGCTGGACGTTGACCGTGGAGAGCACGTCGATCCCGGCGTCGAGCAGCTCCTGGACGTCCTGCCAGCGCTTGCCGTTGCGGGAGTCGGGAACGTTCGTGTGCGCCAGCTCGTCGACCACGGCGACCTCCGGCCGGCGGGCGAGCACCGCGTCGAGGTCCATCTCGGCGAACTCGCTCCCCCGGTACTCGACCGTACGGCGGGGCACCTGCTCCAGGTCGCCGATCATCGCGGCGGTGTGCTTGCGGCCGTGCGTCTCCACCAGCCCGATCACCACGTCGGTGCCGCGCTCCGCGCGCCGGTGGGCCTCTTCCAGCATCGCGTACGTCTTCCCGACGCCGGGCGCGGCACCCAGGTAGATGCGCAGCTCACCTCGTGACACGGAACCATCCTCTCCTGCGCCCTCGGACGGGCGCTCCCGCCGCGGGGCGAGACCACGTTCGTGGCCTCGCCCCAGGTGCTCGGCGGATCAGCGGGCGGGAAACTCCCGGTCCAGTGCCAGATTGAGTTCCAGCACGTTCACCCCGGGCGAGCCCATGAAGCCCAGCGCCCGGCCGGTGGTGTTCGCCTCGATCAGGCGGCGGACCGCCGCCGGGTCGGCGCCGCGCTCGCGGGCGACCCGGTTCACCTGCAACTCGGCGTAGGCCGGGCTGATCTGCGGGTCGAGGCCGCTGCCGCTGGCGGTCACCGCGTCGGCGGGTACGGCCGGCTCGGCGGGGGCGTCGCCGCGGATCGGGGTGATGATGCCGCCCTCGGCCACGTAGTCCTGGCCGGGCTCGGCCAGCTGCACCGGCACCCCCTGGTAGTTCGCCAGGAACGGGGTGGCCGGGGCGGCCTGGTTGACGCTCACCACCCGGGTGACAGCCCCGGTGAGGCCGTCGGCCCGGAACACGGCGAGCACCGCGCCGACCCCGTCCGGGGTGCAGAACGGCCGGCTGCCGTCCACGCCGTCGAGTTCACCGACCGCCTTGCTGCGCGCGCAGACCTGGGTGAGCAGGCTCTGCGAGGACTCCTCCGGGTCGGTGGCGATGGTGTCCACCACGTTCTCCGGGCCGAGGTTGCTGGCCGAGGTGGCGGTCGGGTCGTAGCCGTCGCCGGCCGCCGACGGGCGGCTCTGGAAGTAGCGGGCGATCGGGTTCCCGTCCGCGTCGGTGAAGGACTGGCCGATGAGGCCGCTGCCCACGGCACGTCCGTCGACGTTGATCATCGAACCGTTCGCCCTGCCGTGGAGGCCGGGGAGCTGGCCCACGGCGACCATGGTGAGCGGGTAGGCCAGGCCGAGCAGCACGGTGAAGACGAGCACGGCCCGCAGGGCGGCTAGGTGCTGGGTGATCCAGCTGGGTAGGCGCATCACGAGATCCCTGGGATGAACTGGATGAGCAGGTCGATGAGCTTGATGCCGAGGAACGGCACGACGAGGCCGCCCAGGCCGTAGAGCCAGAGGTTGCGGCTGAGCAGCTTCGACGCGCTGGCCGGCCGGTACCGCACGCCGCGCAGGGCGAGCGGGATCAGCACGACGATGATGATCGCGTTGAAGATGACGGCGGAGAGGATCGCCGACTCGGGGCTGGCCAGCCGCATGATGTTCAGCGCGTCCAGGCTCGGGTAGAGGCCGGCGAACATGGCCGGGATGATGGCGAAGTACTTCGCCACGTCGTTGGCGATGGAGAACGTGGTCAGCGCGCCCCGGGTGATCAGCAACTGCTTGCCGATCTCGACGATCTCGATGAGCTTCGTCGGGTCGGAGTCGAGGTCGACCATGTTGCCGGCCTCCTTCGCGGCCGACGTGCCGGTGTTCATGGCCACGCCGACGTCCGCCTGGGCGAGCGCGGGCGCGTCGTTTGTGCCGTCGCCCGTCATCGCGACCAGCCGGCCGCCCTCCTGCTCCTTCTTGATGAGGGCGAGCTTGTCCTCCGGGGTGGCCTCGGCGAGGAAGTCGTCCACCCCGGCCTCGTCGGCGATCGCCTTCGCGGTGCGCGGGTTGTCACCGGTGATCATCACGGTGCGGATGCCCATCCGGCGCATCTCGTCGAACCGCTCGCGCATCCCGGACTTGACCACGTCCTTGAGGTGGATGACGCCGAGCGCCCGGGCCGGCTCCCCGTCGACGTGCTCGGCGACCACCAGCGGGGTGCCGCCGGTACCGCTGATCGTGTCGACCAGTTCGCCGACCTGTTCGGTCGGGTGGCCGCCGTTGTCGCGTACCCACTTCATGACCGCCGCCGCAGCGCCCTTGCGGATCCGGCGCACGCCGCCGTCGACGCTCTCCGCGCCGAGGTCGACGCCGCTCATCCGGGTCTGCGCGGTGAACGGCACGAAGGTGGCGTGCGGCATGACGCCCGGCTCCCGCTCACGCAGCCCGAACTCGTTCTTCGCGAGCACCACCACCGAGCGCCCCTCAGGGGTCTCGTCGGCGAGGCTGGAGAGCTGCGCGGCGTCGGCGACCTCCGCCGGCTCGACCCCCTCGACCGGCAGGAACTCGGCGGCCTGCCGGTTGCCGAGGGTGATCGTCCCGGTCTTGTCGAGCAGCAGCGTGTTCACGTCGCCGGCCGCCTCGACGGCCCGACCGCTGACCGCGAGGACGTTGCGCTGGACCAGGCGGTCCATGCCGGCGATGCCGATCGCCGAGAGCAGCGCGCCGATCGTGGTGGGGATCAGGCAGACGAGCAGCGAGGCGAGCACCACGCCGGTGATGCCGGCGTCGGTGATCGCGCCGGTGTCCGACGCGGCCGCCTGGTAGCCCTTCGAGAAGATCGCCAGCGGCTGGAGGGTGACCACCGCGAGCAGGAAGATGATCGTGAGCGCGGCGAGCAGGATGTTGAGCGCGATCTCGTTCGGCGTCTTCTGCCGGTTCGCGCCCTCGACCAGGGCGATCATCCGGTCGATGAAGCTCTCCCCGGGCTTCTGGGTGATCCGCACGACGATCCGGTCGGAGAGCACCCTGGTGCCGCCGGTGACCGCGCTGCGGTCGCCGCCGGACTCCCGGATCACGGGCGCGGACTCGCCGGTGATGGCCGACTCGTCGACGCTGGCGATCCCCTCGACCACGTCACCGTCGCCGGGGATGATGCTCCCCGCCTCGACGAGGACGATGTCGCCCTGCTTCAGCTCGGGCGCGGCCACCGCCTCGTCCCGGTACGAGTTCGCCGGGGCGCCGGGCCGCCAGCCGATCAGCCGGGTGGCGATGGTGTCCCGCTTCGCCTGGCGCAGCGTGGCGGCCTGCGCCTTGCCCCGGCCCTCCGCCACGGCCTCCGCGAGGTTGGCGAAGATGACGGTGAGCCAGAGCCAGACGGTGATGGCCCAGGCGAACACCGACGGGTCGGCGATCGCCAGCACGGTGGTGAAGACCGCGCCGATCTCGACGATCAGCATCACCGGGGTGCGCCAGAGCGTGCGCGGGTCGAGCTTGCGCAGCGCGTCCGGCAGGGACCGGAGCATCTGCTTCGGGTCGAGCAGGCCGCCGCCGACCCGGTTGCCCTGGGTGGCGGGCGTGCCGGCGGTCGGCGCGTCGCCGGCCCCCGATGTCACCGACGTGACGGACATGTTCTCGTTCCTCATGAGAGATCAGAGCCCCTCGGCCAGCGGGCCGAGCGCGAGGGCGGGCAGGAAGGTGAGCGCGACGAGGACCACCGTGACGCCCGTGACCATCCCGATGAAGAGCGGCCGGTGGGTCGGCAGGGTGCCCTCGGACGCCGGGGTCGGCTGCTGGCGGGCCAGCGAGCCGGCGAGGGCGAGTACGAAGATGATCGGCAGGAACCGGCCGAGCAGCATGCAGAGCCCGAGCGCGGTGTCCCACCAGGTGGTGTTCACGGTGATGCCGGCGAAGGCGGACCCGTTGTTGTTGCTCGCCGAGGTGAACGCGTAGAGGACCTCGGAGAGCCCGTGCGGGCCGGCGTTGAGTGCGGTCTCGTTGTTGCCGGTGGCGAACGCCGCGGCCGTCCCGATCAGCACCAGCGCCGGCATGATCAGGAAGTACATCGAGGCGAACTTGATCTCCCGGGCACCGATCTTCTTACCCAGGTACTCCGGCGTACGGCCGACCATGAGCCCGGCCACGAAGACCGTGATCACCGCGAGGATCAGCAGGCCGTAGAGGCCGGAGCCGACACCGCCGGGGGCGACCTCGCCGAGCATCATGTTGAACATCGGCATCAGGCCGCCGAGCGGGGTGAACGAGTCGTGGAACGAGTTCACCGCGCCGGTGGAGGTCAACGTGGTCGCCGCGGCGAAGGTGGCGGAGTTCGAGACGTCGAACCTCACCTCCTTGCCCTCCAGCGCGGCGCCGACCGCCTGCGGAACGGTGCCGTGCCCGGTCAGCTCGAAGACGTTGGTCAGGGTGACGCTCGCCAGCGCCAGGATCGCCATCACGGCCGCGATGGCGTACCCCTGGCGGTTCTGGCCGACCATGCGGCCGAAGACCCGGGGCAGGCTGAACGGGATCAGCAGGATCAGGAAGATCTCGATCCAGTTGGTCCAGGACGTCGGGTTCTCGAACGGGTGGGCGCTGTTGGCGTTGTAGAAGCCGCCACCGTTGGTGCCCAACTCCTTGATCACTTCCTGGCTGGCCACCGGACCACCGGTGATCGTCTGGGTGCCGCCGGTCAGCGTGGTGACGTCGGTACCACCGGAGAGGTTCTGCACCACCCCGCCGAGCATCAGCGCGAACGCGCCGAGCACCGCGATCGGCAGCAGGATGCGCAGGGTGATCCGGGTCAGGTCGACCCAGAAGTTGCCCAGCTGCTCGGCGCGGTGCCGGGCGAAGCCGCGGACCAGGGCGATCGCGACCGCGATGCCGACCGACGCGGAGACGAAGTTCTGCACCGCGAGGCCGGCCATCTGCACGAGGTGACCCATTGTCGACTCACCCGAGTACGACTGCCAGTTGGTGTTCGTCACGAACGACACCGCGGTGTTCCAGGCGCCGTGCGGCACCACCGGATCGAAGCCCAGCGACAGCCAGAGCTTGTCCTGCACCCGCTGGAGCAGGTAGAGGAAGAGGAGCGAGACGACCGAGAAGGCCAGCACGCTGCGGGCGTAGACGCCCCAGCTCTGCTCGGCGGCCGGGTTGACCCCGACCAGCCGGTAGATCCCGCGCTCCACCCGAGACGACCGGGTGCCGGAGACCACCCGGTACATGTGGTCGCCGAACGGCTTGTAGACGGCGACCAGCGCCGCCACCAGCGACAGGACGAAGATGACGCCGGCTGTTGTCATGGTCATCAGAAGCGCTCCGGGAAGAGCAGGGCGACGACCAGGAAGATCCCCAGGCCGATCGCGAGCACCAGGCCGACGGCGTTGATCGCGCTCACAGCTTCTCCACCGCCCGGACCACCAGGGCGAGCGCCACGAAGAGCGCCACCGTCAGGACCACGAACACCACGTCAGACACGCTGACTCCTCGTACGGATAAGGTTCGTCGCGACCGCCTCCCGGTCGCGCGGGGCAATCAAAGCCCCACGGTCAGCGGTGCGACAGGGCCTATAACGGGACCGTGACGGGGGCGCGCAGCTTTTTGACGGCCTTTTCACGGGCCGCCCGGCGGCCGGTGAGCCGGCCCACCCGCCGGGCCTTCCGGACCGGCCCGGTCCCGGGTGCCGGGATCGGTTTTTTGGCGCAGTGGGTCATGCGGCGTCGAGGACGGCGTGCGTCAACCAGCGGCCCTGCGGTGCCCGCTCCGGCGTCCCGAGGCGGCGCACCCCAGCCGATCGACGCTTGTTGACACGTTGCCGGGCGGGCACGAGGGTGGGGCCATGCCGACGCCCCACCCCTCACCGTGGCGTAAGCCGGAGCACGACGACCTGGCCGACCTGGCCCGCGCCTTCTTCACCCGGGACGTGCTGCCGCACACCGACCGGCTGCTCGCGCAGGGGCACCCGGACCGGGAGCACTACCGCCGCGCGGGCGAGCTGGGCCTGCTCGGCCTCTCCGTCCCCGAGCAGTACGGCGGCGGGGGCGGCGACTTCACCCACGAGGTGGTGACGCTCCAGGAGCAGGCGTACGCCGGTGAGAGCAGCCTCGGCCTCGCCGTGCACAGCGGGATCGTCACCGGCTACCTGGTGGCGTACGGCAGCGAGGAGCAGAAGCGGCGCTGGCTGCCCGGCCTCTGCAGCGGCGAGCTGGTCGGGGCGATCGCCATGACCGAGCCCGACGGCGGCTCGGACCTCCAGGGGATGCGCACCCGGGCGGTACGCGACGGCGACGACTACCTGGTCACCGGGGCGAAGACGTTCATCAGCAACGGCGGGCTCGCCGATGTGGTCATCGTGGCCGCCAAGACCGACCCGGAGCAGCGTGCCGCCGGTATCTCGCTGCTGGTCTGCGAGGTCGGCGGCGGCCCGGAGGGCTTCCGCCGGGGCCGGCTGCTCTCCAAGATCGGGCTGAGGGCCAACGACACCGCCGAGCTCTTCTTCGACGGGCTGCGGGTGCCGGCGGCGAACCTGCTCGGCGACGCCGAGGGCCTCGGCTTCGTCCAGCTCATGCGGCAGCTCCCGCAGGAGCGGCTGGTGATCGGGGTGGGCGCGGTCGCCGCCATGGAGCGGGCCGTCGAGCTGACCGTGGCGTACGTGAAGGAGCGGACCGCCTTCGGCAGGCCGCTGCTCGGGCACCAGAACACCCGGATGGTGCTCGCCGAGTGCGCGACCCGGACGCGGGCGAGCCGGGTCTTCCTCGACGACTGCATCGTCCGGCACACCCGGGATGAGCTGGACGTGGCGACCGCCGCCATGGCGAAGTACTGGCTCACCGACGGGCAGTGCGAGGTCGTCGACAGGTGCCTGCAACTCTTCGGCGGCTACGGCTACACCACCGAGTACCCGATCGCCCGCATGTACGCCGACGCCCGCGCCCAGAAGATCTACGGCGGCACCAACGAGATCATGAAGGAGCTGATCGCCCGTGCCCTCTGATCCCGCAGCCGCCCCGCGCGGTGGGCCGCCGCCCGAGGGGAGCGACGGGCCTCCGGCCGCGGCGCGCGGCGGACCGCTGGCCGGGGTACGGGTCGTCGAGCTCGCCAGTCTCGCGCCCGCCCCGTTCGGCTGCATGGTCCTCGCCGACCTGGGCGCCGACGTGATCCGGGTGGACCGGCCGGGCGGCCCCGCCTCCGGACGGCTGGCCGCTCCCCCGGCCGGGCCGTTGCAGCGCGGCCGGCGGGTCACCACGCTGGACCTGAAGTCGCCGGCCGGCGTCGCGGCGCTGCTGAGCCTCCTGGAGCGCGCGGATGTGCTGGTCGAGGCGTACCGGCCGGGGGTGGCCGAGCGGCTGGGCTTCGGCCCGGAGCCCAGCCTGGCCCGCAACCCCCGTCTCGTGTACGCGCGGATGACGGGCTGGGGGCAGCACGGGCCGCTGGCGCCCCGGGCCGGTCACGACATCGACTACATCGCGGTCTCCGGCGCGCTCGAACCGCTGGGCCGCGCCGGTGAACGCCCGTACCCGCCCACGAACCTGATCGGTGACTTCGCGGGCGGCGGGATGCTGCTCGCCGTCGGTGTGCTGGCCGCGTTGCTGGAGCGGGAGCGCTCGGGGGTCGGGCAGGTGGTGGACGCCGCGATGGTCGACGGGTCGGCGCTGCTCACGGCGTTCCTGCACGGGATGATCGGCACCGGCGCCTGGTCCGCGCCGCGCGGCGGCAACCTGCTCGACGGTGGGGCGCCCTTCTACGACACCTACCACACCGCCGACGGCGGATTCGTCGCCGTCGGCGCGCTGGAACCGGCGTTCTACGCCGCCCTCCTCACCGGTCTGGGCCTGGCCGACGACCCCGACCTGCCCGCCCAGTACGACCCGGCCGGCTGGGCCGAGCTCCGTCGCCGGTTCGCCGAGCGGTTCGCCGGCCGTACCCGGGACGAGTGGGCGGCCGTCTTCGCCGAGTTGGACGCCTGCGTGGCACCGGTGCTCGCTCCCGGCGAGGCGCACCGCCACCCGCACAACGCCGCCCGGGGAACCTTCGTCGAGGTGGGCGGGGAGATCCAGCCGGCCCCGGCGCCCCGCTTCGAGCGGACTCCGGCACCGCCCCCGATCCCCGCCTCCGACCCGGAGCGGGACGCTCTTCCCGTGCAGGCCATCCTCGACACCTGGCCACCCCGCCCCTGACC
>NZ_SMKG01000190.1 GCF_004348525.1 Micromonospora sp. 15K316
GGAGGCGGCGGCATCATCGCGGTGGGATGGGAGAGCCGGTTCTCCTCGACGATGAGGGTTCGTGCCCGCTTGCGCCGATCCTGCCAGTACCAGAGCGTGGTGAGCAGGACGGTCAGCCCGGCCAGGATGAACACCCAACCGACCGCGCGCAGGTCGACCCACCAGACGTTGGCTCTGATGGCGAAGGTCAGGATCGCGCCGACCGCGATCAGGAAGATGCCGCTACCAATGCCCATGTCCGCTGGACTCCCCCGTGCGATGGGTTCGGGCGTGTTCCGACGTGGTCCCGGGACGGTTACCCGCCACGACGGTGGGCTACCCGGCCGGGATCGCCGAATGCCTGGCGAGCCCCGGCACCCGGCCGCCGTCCGTCGGTGCCGCGCCGTGCACCCGGATCCCTACCCGACGGGCGCGAACCGGACGGCAGGGCCCATCCACTCACCGGACGCCGACGGCCGGCGGGATCGTCCCCCGCCGGCCGTCGTGCCGGTCATCGCCGCGGAAGCTGCGGCCGTCCGTTGCGTGCCCGGAGGTACGCCTCAGAACACCTCTTCCGGCAACTCCATGATGTCCAGATCGGCGCCCTCGACGATCCGCCGGTCAGCGCCGATGCGGGGCAGCACCTCGCGGGCGAAGAACCGCGCGGCGGCCACCTTCCCGGTGTAGAACGACTGGTCGGCGGCGGAGAGCTCACCGTTGAGCGCCCGCAGCGCCACGTCTGCCTGCTTCTGCAGCAGCCAGCCGACGACCAGGTCGCCGATCGCCAGCAGGAACCGCCGGCTGCTCAGCCCTACCTTGTAGAGGGCCCGGGCGTCGCCGCCCTGCGCCTCACCCAGCCAGCCGGTCATGACGCCGAGCATCGCCTGGACCTCGGCGAGCGCCTTGCCCAGCGCCTGGCGCTCCTCCTTGAGCTGCCCGTTGCCGCCCTCGGAGGTGATGAAGTCCTGGATCTCACCGGCGACGGTCGCCAGGGCGCGGCCGTTGTCCCGGACGATCTTCCGGAAGACCAGGTCGAGGCTCTGGATCGCCGTGGTCCCCTCGTAGAGGGTGTCGATCTTCGAGTCGCGGACGTACTGCTCCAACGGGTAGTCCTGGAGGAAACCGGAGCCGCCGAAGGTCTGCAGGGACTCGTGCCCGAGCAGCTCGTACGCCCGCTCCGAGCCGACCCCCTTGACCAGCGGCAGGAGCAGGTCGTTGACCCGCTTGGCGAGGGTGGTGGCCTTCTCGTCACCGGCCGCCTCGGCGATGGCCACCCGGTCCTGCCAGGACGCGGTGTAGAGGACGAGCGCGCGCAGACCCTCGACGTAGGACTTCTGCAGCAGCAGCGAGCGGCGTACGTCGGGGTGGTCGGTGATGGTCACCCGGGGGGCGGTCTTGTCCGCCTGCCGGATGAGGTCGGCGCCCTGGACCCGGTTCTTGGCGTACTCGAGGGCGTTCAGGTAGCCGGTGGAGAGGGTGGCGATCGCCTTGGTGCCGACCATCATCCGGGCGTACTCGATGATCATGAACATCTGGCGGATGCCCTCGTGCTTGTCGCCCATCAGCCAGCCCTTGGCCGGTACGCCGTGCTCGCCGAAGGTCATCTCGCAGGTGTTGGAGACCTTCAGGCCCATCTTGTGCTCGACGTTGGTGGCGTAGACGCCGTTGCGCTCGCCCAGCTCGCCGGTCTCCTCGTCGAAGTGGTACTTCGGCACGACGAAGAGTGAGAGGCCCTTCGTACCCGGCCCGCCGACGCCCTCGACGCCGACCGGACGGGCCAGTACGTAGTGGACGATGTTGTCGGTCAGGTCGTGTTCACCCGAGGTGATGAAGCGCTTGACACCCTCGATGTGCCACGAGCCGTCCGGCTGCGGGATCGCCCGGGTGCGCCCGGCGCCGACGTCCGAGCCGGCGTCCGGCTCGGTGAGGACCATCGTCGAGCCCCACTGCTTCTCGACGAAGAGCTTGGCCCACTTCTTCTGCCGCTCGGTCCCCTCGACGTGCAGCACGTGCGCGAAGGAGGGGCCGGAGGCGTACATCCAGACCGGGGCGTTGGAGCCGAGCACCAGCTCGGCGAGCGCCCACCAGAGGGCCCGTGGCGCGTTGGTGCCGCCCAGCTCGGGCGGGAGGTCGAGCCGCCAGAACTCCGACTCCATGAAGGCCCGGTAGGACTTCTTGAACGACTCCGGCAGGGGGGCGGTGTGAGTGGCCGGGTCGAAGACCGGCGGGTTGCGATCGCTGTCCGTGTAGCTGGCGGCCAGGTCCTCCCGGGCGAGGCGGTCCACCTCGGCGAGGATGCTGCGTGCGGTGTCGGCGTCGAGCTCGGAGTACGGCTCCTGGCCGAACGCCCGGTCCGCCCCGAAGACCTCGAAGAGGTTGAACTCGAGGTCCCGCAGGTTGCTCTTGTAGTGGGTCATGCTCACTGGCCCCGCTTCCGGACAGGTGTTACCGATCAGTAACTCCGACTCTATTACCGGTAAGTAGACAGCGACAAGCCGATCACCGAAGTGACGGCGATTACACAGTCGCGATCCCCGCCCCGGCGGGGGGGAGGGGCACCCGTTCGCCGGGCCCGCCGCGTCAGCTCTCGGCCGCGCCGACCTCCCAGCTCGGTACGGCCGCGCTCGCCCCGGTACGCGCACCCGTGTACTCCATCAGGACCAGCGCGATGTCGTCGTCGAGGCGACCGTGCACCCACTCGACCAGGGCCGTCTCCAGCGAGGCGAGCCCGTCGGCGACGGTGCCGTGGCCCAGCAGCCGCCACGCCCGGTCGGCGGTCGGGAAGAACTCCCCGTCGCGGCGCGCCTCACCGAGCCCGTCGGTGAAGAGCAGCAGGCGGTCCCCGGGCTCCAGCCGCTCGACCCGCGGTCGTACCGCCGGCATGAAACCGAGCGGGGGCGCCGGCGCCGGCGGTTCGAGCGGGATCACCGCGCCCCGCCGGAGCAGCAGCGGCGGCGGATGCCCACAGTTGACGATGGTGAGCGTCCCGCCGCGCTCCTCGACGAGCGCGGCGGTGACGAAGTCCTCGTCACCGACGCTGCGGGCGACCGCCCGGTCCAGGTCGGCGACCACGGCGCGCAGGTCCGCCCGCTCGAACGCCACGTGCCGGTACGAACCCAGCACGATGCTGGCCAGCCGGACGGCGTCCAGCCCCTTGCCGCGTACGTCACCGATGATCATGCGGACGCCGTACGGGGTGTCGAGCGCCTCGTACAGGTCGCCGCCGATCTCCGCCGTGGCGGTCGACGAGATGTAGCGCCCGGCGACCGACAACGTGCCGACCTGCGGGCCGAGCGGGCGCAGCACCGCCTGCTGGGCCACCGCCGCGAGCTTGGAGAGCTCGGCGATCCGCTCGGCCTGCCGTTGACGCACCGAGGCCACCGCCGCCGCGATCCCGGTGGCGAGCGCGATCCCGGCCACGTTCACCCCGTTGATCAGGGAGACGGACTTGTCGCAGGCGGCGTCGGCGGCGCCGATGGCAGTGGCCGCGAAGGTGGCCCCGATGGCGGTGGCCGCGACGCCGACGCCGAGCACCACCCGCCAGGACGCGAGCGCGGCGGCCAGGAAGGGCGCGGCCACCATCAGCGCGATGTAGTGCGCCGCCCGGCCGTCGGCCAGCTCCACCGCGGAGACGATCCCGAGCAGGACGACGGCCGCGCCGAGGCCGGCGCGGGATCCGGGGCTCAGCGGGCCGCGGCCCGACTGGAAGGGATGCGTACGTACGAAGGACAGCATGCCTGATCGCCGTGAACGGGTGAATGAACCTGGCCCGTCGTCCGAGCAGGTTCTGTCCGGCCGGACCGTGTCGTCGGCCGTATCGCCGCCGACCATCCGCTCAGCCGAGCACCTCGTACCGGACCGTCATCGCGCCGACGTCGAGGGAGGCGATGTCGGCGAAGGCGGCCCGGGACAGGTCGAGGCAGCGCCCGTCGACGAAGGGGCCGCGGTCGTTGATCCGTACGACGACGGACTTCCCGTTCTCCGGATTGGTGACCCGGACCTTGGTGCCGAACGCCAGCGTCTTGTGCGCAGCGGTCAGGGCGTCCGGGTTGAAGTTCTCCCCGTTCGCGGTCAGCTGGCCGTCCGAGTAGAAGGAGGCGCCGCAGGAGCCGCTCTGCACGACGCTCGGAGCGGGCGTGCTCTTCTTCGCCGTCGGCTTCGGGGCGGCCGTACGCGCCTTGCCCCGGGAGGCCGCCTGGGTGCGCGTCGACGTCGGGCTGGCGGTGGCGCTCGGGGTGCTGCTGGGGCTCGGCGGCGCGGCCGGCGAGCTGGGCGCCGGGCTGGTCGGCGCGGCGGTGGGGGTGAGCTCGATGGCGACCGGCCGGGAGTCGGTACCCGAGGTCAGGTGCACGGCGCCGACGACGCCTCCGACGGCGAGCGCGACGCCGAGCGCCGCCGTCGCCGCGATGCCGGTCGGTGAGGAGATCCTGCGGGTACGGGAGTGCCTACCAGTCACCAGCCCCGTCCTTTCGTCCGCTGAGCAAGCCGGGTCGGACCGTAACGAGAGAAGTACTTCCGAAGTCAACGTGATCATGGTGGTATGCCCGTATTTGCTGGCATACGTGTAGCCGATCATCCGACCCGTGATCCACCGCCCGGCCCGACCTTCCCCGGTGCGGCCGATCCGGTCCGACCCCCGGCCACCGACCCCGACCGCCGCCGGTCGGGCACCTGCCGGAGGATGGGCAGATGCCCGCCGAGCTGAGGGACCGTCTGATCGAGCTGTTCCGGTGGATCGACCCGGGGCCGGGCTCGACGCACCTGGTCAGCGACGTCTCCGGCTGGTGGCGGGACCCGGCGGTGCTGGCCGCACTCGGGCCGGCCCTCGTGGCGCCGTTCCGCGCGGCCCGTCCCACCGTGGTACTCGCGCCCGCGGTGACCGGCCTGCTCGTCGGGCCGTTGGCCGCCACCGCGCTCGGGGTCGGCTTCCTACCGGCACACAAGCCGGGCGACGGGCGACTCCCGGCCGGGCCGCTGACCTGGGCGCAGAGCCCGCCGGACTTCCGGGGCCGCCGGGTCGACCTGGCCGTCCGGGAGCGGCACCTCAACCCCGGCGACCGGGTGCTGGTGGTCGACGACTGGGTGGCGACCGGAGCGCAGGTACGCGCCCTCTACGACATCTGCGCGGCCCGCGGAGCGGAGCCCGTCGGCACCGCCGCCGTCGCCGTCGACTGCACCCCGGAGACCGCCGCCGAGCTGCGCGTACGCGGACTGGTCTCGGGCGCCGACCTGCACGGCTGACCCCCGGTCGAGCCGGTCGCCGGCGTCACACCGGGGCCGACGCCGAGCGCGCCGCCTCAGCTGCCGGGTTGTCGGCCGGCGCGCGCCGCCGGCTACGCCGCCCAGATGACCTGAACGAACTCCTCGATGGCGGTGCAGGTCCGGCCCAGCGCCTCGGCCGAGCGGACCAGCGGCCCCGGCAACATCAGCGAGTGGTCCGCCTCCGGGATCTCCACCAGGTGCGGAGTCAGGCGGCGGGCCGTCGCGCTGTCCCAGGTGCGGTCCGCCGCGCCCCCGACCAGCAGGAACGGGGCCTCCGCCCGCCGCAGAGCGTCGACCACCTCGGGCAGGTGCAGCAGCGGGGTGAGCCAGATCGCGGGCAGCGCCCGGTCGGCGGCGAGCGGAGCGGCGAGGCTGCCGAGCGACTTGCCCACCAAGAGGTCGGTCGACTCGGTCAGGGCCGGCAGGACGCGCTCCGCCACCCACGGCGCACGCTGCTCGTCGGTGAGCCCGGCCGGGTACTCCCAGCTGATCTCGTGGATGTCGAACCGGGCCCGGCGCAGCGACTCCCCGGCGTACGCGAACAACGGCGCCCGGGTGTCGTAACCCATGCCGGGGATGAAAACGGCACGTCGCTGCGCCACGGTCGCCTCCTCATCGTCGACTGCCACTCCGTCACCGTAGCCCCGACCGCGACGATCCGGAGGCCGGCGAGCGACCAGCGCCGAGCCCCACGGGGAAAACCGGCGGCACGGCGAACCGGCCTCGCCTAGCCTCGGCAGAATGTGGCCTCGGATCGGCGACCTGCGCACCCTCGCCCTCGGCACCCCCGGTGAGCTGCGGAGCACCCTGAACGGTCTGGTCCTCGCCGGCGTGAAGACGGCGACGGCCGGTCTGCTCAGCGAGTACGCCGAGGAGGGCGAGGAGCTGGAGCGGATCGGCGAGCGGCTGGTGCTGGTCGACGACGACGACCACCTGGTCGGCCTCGTGCAGGTCACCGCCGTCGAGGTGCTCCGCTTCGCCGACGTCGGCTGGGACTTCGCCCGCGCCGAGGGCGAGGGAGACCCCTCGATCGAGGACTGGCGCTCGGGTCACGCCGCCTACTGGGCCCGGCTCGGCACCCCGGTCACGGACGACACCGACGTGGTCTGCCTGCGCTTCCGCCTCCTGCCGACCGACGACGGCGTCATCGGCACCTGACGGGTCGGCTCAGGCTCGACGCAGCTCCGGCAGCAGCCGGGTGGCGACGTCCACCAGAACATCCTCGTCGCCCGCGTACCAGCTGCTGGCGCGCGGCCAGTGCGTCACCACGTCGGTGAAGCCCAGCTCCGCGGCGCGCCCGACCTGATCGGCGAAGAACTGCGCGCTGCTCAGCGAGAAGACCGGGGCCGCGTCCATCGAGAGGTAGCGGTCCATGGTCGCCGGGTCACGGCCCGCCTCGTCCAGCGCCCGGTCCAGCCGGGTCGAGAGCTCCGCGACCCCGGCCCACCAGCTCTCCAGGTCCTCACCACCGCTACCCGTGGTGACCCAGCCCTGACCGAAGCGGGTCACCAGCCGCATCGCGCGCGGTCCGTTCGCGGCCACCACGAACGGCACCCGGGGGGTCTGCACGCAGCCCGGGTTGTTCCGGGCGTCCACGGCGGAGAACCACTCGCCGCGCCAGGTCGTGCCGTCCTCCCGCAGCACCAGGTCGAGCAGCTCGACGAACTCCGCGAACCGGTCGACCCGCTGCCGCGGGGGCAGGGTCTCCCCGCCCAGCACCGCGGAGTCGAAGCCGATGCCGCCGGACCCGACGCCGAGCAGCGTACGGCCGCCGGAGATGTCGTCCAGCGCGGTGATCTGTCGGGCGAATGCGGCCGGGTGGCGGAAGTTCGGCGAGGCCACCAGCGTTCCGAGCTTGATCCGGGACGTCACCGTCGCCGCCGCCGTGAGCGTGGTCATCGAGTCGAACCAGGGGCCGTCGACCAGGTCACGCCAGCCCAGGTGGTCGTAGGTCCACGCGTGGTCGAAGTTCCACTCGTCCGCCTGCCGCCAGCGCCGCTGCGACTGCGCCCAACGCTGGTCCGGAAGGATCACGATGCCAATACGCATGATCGCAGCCTAGCCCCGCGACCAGCGCCCCCTTGACCATATGTTGATCATCGATATACCGTCCGACATGCGCGCACGCCTGGGTCGGCCGGAGAGCCGTACCGTCGTCGTCTGGGCGGTGCTCACGGCCGTGATCTGCGGCCTCTTCAGCGCCGCACTCGCTACCTGGGGCGCCTGGCACACCGCTCGACCGCTGCCGGACGCCACGGAGACCACCGCGCTCGTCGCCGAGGTGCTGCCGGGGTACGAGGTCAACGAGGTCGATCCGGGGTCCGCGCTGTTCACCTTCTACAGCCGGCCGCTGCGTCCCCGGAATCTCAAGTCCCTGCTCTTCCTCGACGGCGGCGAGTACCAGCAGGGCGCGACCGTCGCGACCGTCCGGACGGCGCCGGCGGCACGTCAGCAGGAGATGGTGGCGCTCGCCCGACGCCGACTCCAGCAGGCCGGCTGGCGTACCTTCCCGCCACACGTCACGCCGGAGCTGACCTGCCGCGCCGGTGGCGGCTGCACACCGACCGGCGGGCCGGACAACGTCAGCCTCGTCGCGCGCCGCGACGACACCGGCCTCGACATCCGGTGGCTCGCGAACCCGTCGATCGACGGCACGCACCTCACCGTGAACGTGTACCGGACCGCCCCGCCCGCCGTACTGCCCGCCGGCATCGCCGCCGGCCTGATCGGCGCCGCCGCCGGCTGGCTGGTGTTCGCCTGGGCGAGCCGGCGGACAGAGCATCGGCACCCGACCCCCAACGCCGTGCTCCTCCTCTACGCGATCACCATGCTGTTCTGGTGGGCACCGGTGCTGCTCGCCGCGCCTCAGCTGCTCGGGCACCACCGGGAGGAGCCGCATCCGGTGTGGCACCCGCTCTGGGAGTGGCTCGGTCAGCCCACGCTCTCCCTCCTCTTCGTAGTCGGGGCGGGCTGCGCGCTCCTCGCGGTGGTGCTCGCCACGGTGCCCCGCCGCGACGCCGATCCGCTCTCCACCGCCGGCGGCGGAGTTCGCGCGATAACCCTGTGACGCGGGGTCGGACCGGCGGCTAGGTTGGCGCGATGCCCGAACTTCAGCGGCTGACCGCCGGCCACGCCGACGCGCTGCTCGACTTCGAGCGCGACAACCGGGCGTTCTTCGCCCGCTCCGTGCCGGACCGGGGCGACGACTACTTCACGCGGTTCGCCACCCGGCACGCCGAGTTGCTCGCCAATCAGGCCGCCGGCCTGGACCACTTCCACGTCCTGGTCGACACCGACGGATCGGTGCTGGGTCGCTTCAACCTGGTCGACGTCTCCGCCGACGGCAGCGCGGACCTGGGCTTCCGGGTGGCGGAACGGGTGACCGGCCGCGGCGTGGCCACCGACGCCGTCCGCCGGGTCTGCGCGCTGGCCCGGGAAAAATACGGACTGCGCCGGCTCTACGCCTCGGCCGCCCTCGACAACGTCGGTTCGCTCGGGGTGCTGCGCCGCACCGGCTTCACCCCCGTCGGTGAGGTCGTGCTGAGCGGCCGCCCCGGGATCCGGCACGTCCTCGAGTTGACGTTCTGACCGAACGCCCTCCGCGCTCAACGTCCGGCGCGCCGCTTGTGCTTGGACCTGCTCGTGAACGCACCGCCGACGGCTGTTCGGGCCCGCCGCGGTGGCCTGCGCCCGGGGAACCAGCGCCGCCACGGAACTCGGGACAGCGTCTGCAGCACCCCCAGGAGCAGGACGGCGAAACCGACCGCCCCCAGCACGCCCTGTAGCCGGCCACGATGCCCACTGAGCTGCTCGAAGTCGGTGACGAAATCACTCGGATCAGCGCGATTCACCCAGATTCGCACCTCGTCGCCGTACGACCGGCAGACCTCGACGCAGGGGACCTCCTGCTCGTACGTCCGGCTGCCGAGGTCGTAGCGGAAGTACATGGTGGTCTTGCCGCCACCCTTCGTGGTCCGGTCGTAGATGATCGCCTGCGCCGGCTCTCCGCCGGCTCGCAGTTCGACGGCCCATTCGTCGAGCTTGTTCTGGGTGTGGATCGGCAGCCAGAGCAGGAGCCCGCCGACCACCAGCAACAGGACACAGCCGACCGCTCGCCAGGGCGGGGTGTTCAGCCGGGTGAGCAGAGCACGCACGCGATCATCCTGCCGTCCTGGTGCAATCGTCCGTCACCTCCCGGACGACCAGGGCCACGACCGCGGGATCGTTCCGAACTCGACGTGCCCGAGACCGGCTGCGGCGCGCCTGAGCTGTCGCCGGAGGACAGCTGTGGCCGCCTACCGGACCGGAAGAGTCGCCAGCTTGCCGAGCATCCGGCCCAGGTGGGGTTCGACGGTCGCCGGGGCGGCGGCGGCCACCTCCTGCGGCGTCCACCACCGCACGCCGTGGAACTCGGCGGAATCGGGGACGAGTTCCTGGCCACGGTCGCCGCTCAACACGAACCAGAGGCTCACGTCGACGT
The DNA here is from genome assembly GCF_004348525.1 of Micromonospora sp. 15K316. Taxonomy (GTDB): domain Bacteria; phylum Actinomycetota; class Actinomycetes; order Mycobacteriales; family Micromonosporaceae; genus Micromonospora. Next base: position 9,722 of record NZ_SMKG01000190.1, read on the forward strand.
GCTGGTCCTCCGGCGGGCCGACCGTCCGGCTGACGGTGAGGAAGACGGGCCGCTCCCCGAAGCGCGGGTGGAAGACCGCCGGGATCCCCAGCTCCTCCAGCACCTCCCGGCGTACCGTCTCGGCCGGGTGCTCTCCGGGCTCGACGTGGCCGCCGCTGGGCAGCCACATTCCGGCCTTGCGGTGGTCGACGAGCAGGACGGTTCCGTCCGTCTCGTCGCGCACGAGGAAGTACGCCACCAGGTGCGGCGACGGGGTACGCGGCTTCTCCCGGCGAAAGATGTCCCCGGTCCCGGCCAGCCAGGCCCGGCACTCCGCGCGGTGCTGCGTCTCCAGCTCGTCCACGGGCACGATCGCGTCGACCATCGCCCGGATCTCGTCGTGTACCCGCACCCGGCGGATAGTGCCAACTCTCCGCATCCTCGGTCAGCACCGGCAGCGGTCGACGAGAGCTCGACCCGGAGCGTCGGGGCCCGACCGTCGATAGACTCGGAGGTACGAGAGCTACGGAGCGTCCGATGCTTGAGACAGCAGTAGTCGTGGTGCTGGTCGCACTCGAGGTGCTCTTCTGGGCCGGGCTCGTCGCCGCGGCTACGCGCGCAGGCGGCCGACGTTCTAGGCACGGCCCGCCGTTTCTTGCGCTCTGGGCAGCGACGACGAAGCCCTCGCCGTACTGCTCGGTCTGCTCGCGGGTCGTCGAACCCGGTTGATGACCACGGCCGGTACGGCGAGTGAGACGGCCGCCGCCAAGATCCGCCGGGTACTGCCCGAGCGCCTCGCCCACCGGCTCGACAACGTGCTCGCGACCCTCGCCTTCAGCCTTCACGGCACCGCACGGCGAGTTCGCCGCCCCGCAGACGGCTGTCCTGCTCGCTGTGGCCGATGCGGTCCACTACCACCGGCCGATCTCACTCAGCCCCTGGTCCTGGTGCCGGCTGGTCGTGGACGCCTGGGCAACCCGGCCCAGCACTGCGGCGGACTCCGCTGGCCGATGTTGACCGCCGTATCGGGCACGGATCGAGCTCCGTCCTTGGCCGCTCGCTACGACACCACGAGGAGATCGAGTGCCTAACTTGATTTTTAACCTGTTCGGCGTGGGCGGGGTGTGCCGGACGGCTTCGGTTTCGTTTTTGCCGTGCCGGATGAGGTGCTGGTCGCGCCGGAAGCGGTGTGGACGTCGTGGCGTGGGGTGGGGTGGCTGTTGCGGCGCCCGGGCGGGCGTCCCGGTCCTGGTCGGCTGGGTTTCGGTGCGCTGGCTGGGCAGATGGTCTTCTCGCGGAGGTGCCGAAATCCTCGGCGGACACGGGCGGGTGACAGGCGCTGCGGGGGCGCGGGCTTCTCCCACGGACGGCGAAGGTCGGCGGCGAGGGCGCGGGCCAGACGGAGTTGGGTGTAGGCGGCCAGGATCAGCCAGGTCCATCGGTCGGCGGCCTGCGGAGCTCGGATCTTCGGGCAGGTCCAGCCGAGAGTCTGTTTGAACAGGCGGAACGTGTGCTCGATGTCGAAGCGGCGCAGGAACGTCTGCCAGAGCCGATTGACGTCTTCGCTGGTGGCGTCGACGGCGGACCACCACAGCCAGACCGGCTTTGGGGTGGCGCCGCTGGGCAGGTGTTCGACTTCCAGACGGATGACGGTTCCCTCGATGACCGGCAGGACCCGGTTGGCGTCGATCCAGGCTGACCGGTGAGTCAGTCGGGGGTGCAGTCGGTCCCAGGACCGGGCCCAGGCCGTGCCGTAGAGGCGGGTGTTGGTCATGGTGGCCGCATCCGGTTCACCCCAGGTGGCGGGATCACCGAAGACGAACTCACCGCCGTGGCGGGGTGGACGGCCGACTACCCCCGGCTGCCGAGGCGGCACAGCCCGGCGCAGGACCCGGTCCGAGCGCATCCGGGC
>NZ_SMKG01000191.1 GCF_004348525.1 Micromonospora sp. 15K316
GGGCAGGGGGACGGAGGGTAGCGTCACGGGGCGATGCTAGACCGGCGGCCGGCCGGCCACCGTCCCCGCAATCCCAAGCCGTACGTACGGTTTGCGTGACGTCCCGCCACCTGGGACCATCGACGCGTGCCCAGAGTAAGCCAAGACCAGCTCGACGCGCGCCGCCAGGAGATCCTCGCCGCCTCGCGGGCGTGTTTCGCGCGGCACGGATACGAGGGCGCGACCGTACGGCGCCTCGAAGAGGCCACCGGTCTCTCCCGGGGCGCCATCTTCCACCACTTCCGCGACAAGGACTCACTCTTCCTCGCCGTGGCCGAGGACGACGCGGCGGCCATGGTCGAGACGGTCGCCCGCAACGGTCTGGTCCAGGTGATGCGGGACCTGCTGGCCGGCGCGATGTCCCCGGACACCACCGGCTGGCTCGGCACCCAGCTCGAGGTCTCCCGCCGGCTGCGTACCGACCCGGCGTTCGCCCGGCGCTGGGCCGAGCGGTCCGCCGCCATCGCCGAGGCGACCCGGGACCGACTGGCCCGGCAGCGGGACGCGGGTGTGCTGCGCGAGGACGTCCCGATCGACGTGCTGGCCCAGTTCCTCGAGCTCGCCTACGACGGCCTCGTGCTGCACCTGGCGATGGGGCGGCCCGCAGGCGACCTCGACCCCGTGCTCGACCTGGTCGAGGAGGCGGTCCGCCGGCGCTGAACCCGGCGACCGGCCCACGGCACGGGGTCGTCGCGATGGCCGGGTTGCTCCACAATGGGATCGCCGACCCTTCGGTGACAGGAGCAGCCGATGAACCAGCTCGACCTCGCCGCTGCAGGCGACACGTGGGGCATCTCCGGTCCGACCTTCCTCCGGTTCTACCTCGCCGCGGCGGCCGTGGTGGTGGCCGTCGCCGTGCTCCAGCGGATCCGGCTCGGCGCCGACGCGCGGGAGGGCGGCCACGACCCGCTCGCCCCGCAGCAGGCCGCGTACCTCAACGGTGGTGACACGCTGGCCGTGCACACGGCGCTCGCCGGGCTGCGGGCCGTCGGCGCGATCGACGTCGGGGCGAACCACCAGCTGAAGACGACCGGTCCCCTGCCCGCCGGGGCCACCGCGCTGGACCAGGCGGTGCAGCACGCGGCCGGGCAGCGGGCCCGGGTCCGCGAGCTGCCCCGGGACCAGTGGGTGGACCGGGCGCTCACCGACCTGCGCGAGGGTCTCGAACGGCGCGGCCTGCTCCTGCCACCGGCCCGGCGCACCGCCGCCCGGCGCACCTCGTACGCCCTGTACGCCCTGCTCGCCATCGGCGTGGCGCGGACCTTCCTCGGGCTCACCGACAGCCGGCCCGTCGGCTACCTCTTCCTCAGCCTGCTGGCGCTCTCCGTGATCTCCCTGTTCCTGAGCCGGGTCCCCCGGGTGACCCGCGCCGGCCGGCAGGCCCTGCGCGACCTGCGCCGCCAGCACGCCCACCTCGCACCCTCCTCCGCCCCGGCGTACGCGACGTACGGCGCGGCCGGCGTGACGACCGGTGTGGCGCTCTTCGGCGCCGCTTCGCTCTGGGCGCTCGACCCGGGCTTCGCCGAACAGGCCGAGATCCCGCGTCAGGCGATCTCCGACGGAGGCGTCGGCGCCTCCGGTGGTGGCAGCGGCTCCGGCGGCGAGGGCGGCTCGTGCGGCGGCGGCTCCTGCGGGGGCGGTGGCTGCGGAGGCGGGTGCGGAGGCGGGTGCGGCGGATGAGCGCCCCGGCCGGCGTCGGCATCGGCTGGCGCCCCGAGATCGCCGGCTTCGTCGCCGAACTGCCCGGACTGCGCTTCGTCGAGGTGGTCGCCGAGTCCCTCCCGCCCTCCGGTCCGTTGCCCCCGGGGCTCGCCGCGCTGCGCGGGCGGGGCGTGACCGTCGTACCGCACGGCGTCCGGCTCTCCCTCGGCGGCGCGGAGCCGGTCGACCCGGCCAGGGTCGATCACCTCGCCGCGGTCGCCGAGTTGGTCGACGCGCCGCTGGTCAGCGAGCACATCGCCTTCGTCCGGGCCGGCGGGCTGGAGGCCGGGCACCTGCTGCCGCTGCCGCGCAGCCGGGCGGCCGTCGACGCGGTCTGCGCGAACGTCGCGCGCGTCCAGGAGCGGTTGCCGGTCCCGATCGCGCTGGAGCCGATCGCCGCGCTCTTCGACTGGCCCGACGACGAGCTGGACGAGGCCGCCTTCCTCACCGAGATCCTCGACCGCTCCGGCGCGCTGCTGCTGCTCGACATCGCCAACGTCCACGCGAACGCGCGCAACCGGAACACCGACCCGCTCGACCTGCTCGACCGGCTGCCGCTGGAGCGGGTCGCGTACGTGCACGTGGCCGGCGGCGCCGAGCACGGCGGCTTCTACCACGACACGCACACCGACCCGGTGCCCCCGCCGGTGCTGGAGCTGATCGGTGAGCTCTGCGCCCGGCGGCGGCCGCCGGCCCTGCTGCTGGAGCGAGACGGTGGGTACCCTCCGGCGCAGGCGCTGCGCGCCGAACTCGACGCCATCGCGGCCGCGTCCGGGTTCCCGGTGGTGACGTGACCGGCAGCGACGCCGCGCACCGAGCGGACGACCTGGCCGCCCGGCAGGCGGAGCTGGTCGCCGCCCTGGTCGCCGGCGGGCCGCTCCCGCCCGGATTCGCCCCCGCGCCGCTGGCCGCGGCCCGGGCCGCGTTGCTGCGCAAACGTGCCGGGGAGGTGGCCCGGCACTGGCCGCTGCTCGCCGCCGCCCTCGGTGCCGAGTGGCCGGCGCGCTTCTCGGCCTGGGCGGCCGACCGGCCGACCCGCGGATCGCTACGGGACGGCTGGGATTTCGCCCGCGCCCTGCGCGACGAAGGGGCGCTGCCGCCGCTCGGCGCCGAGGAGTTGGCCGTCCGGGAGGCGGGTGCCCGCTACGACGGGCACCGTCCGCCCCGCCCGCGCCGGCTGCCGGCGTGGGGCCGCGTGCGCGGCGCCGTGGCGGTGCAACTCGCCGGCCGGGTACGCCTGCTCCGCCCCGCCCCTCGCGCGAGTCTGGACACAGCGGGTCGCGACCGCTGACACCGGTGCGGCAGGATCGGCACCATGGATCTCGGACTCAGCGAACGGGTGTACGTGCTGACCGGCGCCTCCCGGGGCCTCGGCTACGCGACCGCCGAATGCCTCGTCACCGACGGGGCGCGCGTGGTGCTCTCCGCCCGGGACGCCGACACGCTCGCCGCCGCCGTGGAGCGCCTCGGCGGGCCGGAGCGGGCGGTCGGGGTGCCGGGCGACCTGGGCGACCCCACCCTGCCGGAGCGCCTGGTCGCGGCGGCCAAGGATCGCTTCGGACGGCTCGACGGCGCGCTGATCTCGGTCGGTGGGCCGCCGCCCGGCAACGCCGCGTCGGTCACCGACGAGCAGTGGCGCGCCTCCTTCGAGACGATCTTCCTGGGCACGATCCGCGCCGTGCGGACGATCACCGCCAACCTTCCCGACGGCGGTGCGATCGGGCTGGTCCTCTCCAGCTCGGCGCGGAGCCCGCTGGCCGGGCTCGGCATCTCCAACGGACTGCGGCCCGGGCTGGCCGGCGCGGCGAAGGACGTCGCCGACGAGTACGGCCCGCGCGGTGTCCGCGTCGTCGGCCTGCTCCCCGGCCGCATCCTCACCGACCGCAGCCAGGAACTGCTCGCCGCCACGGGTGACCCGGAGCGCGCGCTCGCCGAGATCGAGGCGGGCATCCCGCTGCGCCGGATCGGGGATCCCGCCGAGTTCGGCCGCGTCGCCGCATTCGTCCTCTCCCCCGCCGCCAGCTACGTCACCGGGGTCACCATCCCCGTCGACGGCGGCTCGCTGCGCGGGCTGTGACTCCCGACCCGCCCGGCGGTCGTCGGCCCGGCCGGCCGCGCCGCGGCGCGCCCGCCCCCGGCGACCGCCGCCCCGGCTCCGGGCCACCGCTCGGCGACCGCCGGCCCGGTCCTGTCACCGGTCCCGGCGACCGGTATCCGCGGCCGACCCGGGAAGAGCTCGCGGCGGCGGCCGACCGCCTCCTGCCCGACCTCATCGCGCCCGGCCTCGACGTGCTCTTCGTCGGTATCAACCCGGGCCTCTGGTCGGCCGCCGTCGGCTGGCACTTCGCCCGGCCGGGCAACCGGTTCTGGCCGGCGCTGTACCGGGGCGGCTTCACCCCGCGGCTGCTGCACCCGAGCGAACAGGGCGAGCTGCCCGGGTACGGGATCGGCATCACCAACATGGTGGAGCGGGCCAGCGCCCGCGCCGACGAACTGACCGCCGCCGAGCTGGTGGCCGGGGCGGAGGCGCTGCGGGAGAAGGTAGCGCGGTACCGGCCGCGCTGGGTCGCGGTGGTCGGTGTGACCGCCTACCGGATCGGGTTCGCCCGCCCCAAGGCGACGTTCGGCCCGCAACCGGAGCGGCTGGCCGACGCCCGGCTCTGGGTGCTGCCCAACCCGAGCGGGCTCAACGCACACTTCACCCCGGAGAGCCTGGGCGCCGCCTTCGCCGAGCTGCGCCAGGCGTCGACCGCTCTCTAACGTCGGGAGCCGGCCCGGGCCGCGATCAGTTGGCGGCGGCCGGGGGGAGCGCCTCCTCGGGCACGTAGCTGCCCATCGGCATGATCACCGGCTCGGGGCCGGTCGCGTCCGCGTACGGGGCTGGCGAGTCAGCCACCGCGAACTGCGTCCGGTAGAGCTCGGCGTAGAGCCCACCCACCGCGACCAGCTCGTCGTGCTTTCCCCGCTCGACGATCCGGCCACCGTCGAGGACCAGGATCTGGTCGGCGTCGCGGACCGTGGAGAGCCGGTGCGCGATCACCAAGGCCGTACGCCCGGCCAGCGCCACCGAGAGCGCCCGCTGGACCGCCGCCTCGCTCTCCGAGTCGAGATGAGCGGTCGCCTCGTCGAGGATGACGATCGACGGAGCCTTGAGCAGCAGCCGCGCGATCGCGATCCGCTGCTTCTCGCCGCCGGAGAACCGGTAGCCGCGCTCGCCGACGGTGGTCTCCAGCCCGTCGGGCAGGGACCGGACCAGGTCGGCGATCTGCGCGCCGGCCAGCGCCGCCCACAGCTCGTCGTCGGTGGCGTCCGGCTTGGCGTAGCGCAGGTTCTCCCGGATCGACTCGTGGAACAGGTGCGAATCCTGGGTGACCACGCCGATCTCGTCGCGCAGCGACGCCAGCGTGGCGTCCCGTACGTCGACGCCGCCGACGAGCACCTGGCCGTCGCTGACGTCGTAGACGCGCGGGATGAGCATGGAGAGCGTCGACTTGCCGGCGCCGGAGGGGCCGACCAGGGCGACCATCTGTCCCGGCTCGGCGGTGAACGAGACGCCCCGCAGCACCGGCTCGCTGATCGTCCGGTCGAGGGTGGCGACCTCCTCCAGCGAGGCGAGCGAGATCTCGGCGGCGCTCGGGTAGCGGAACCGCACGTCACGGAACTCGACCCGGCCGCTGCCGCGGGGCACCGGCGCCGCGTCGGGCTTCTCCTCGATCGCCGGGCGCAGGTCGAGCACCTCGAAGACCCGGTCGAAGGAGACGAGGGCGCTCATCACGTCGACGCGGACGTTGGAGAGCGCGGTGAGCGGACCGTACAGGCGGGTGAGCAGCAGCGCGAGTGTCACGACCGTGCCGGCGCTGACGCTGCCGGTGACCGCGAGCCACCCGCCGAGGCCGTAGGTGAGCGCCTGGGCCAGCGAGGCGACCAGCAGCATCGCCACGAAGAAGGTCCGCGAGTACATGGCGGACTGGATGCCGATGTCCCGTACCCGCTCCGCCCGGCCGGCGAACCGGCGCGCCTCGCCGTCCGGCTGGCCGAAGAGCTTGACCAGCAGCGCGCCCGCCACGTTGAACCGCTCGGTCATCGTGGCGTTCATCCGGGCGTCGAGGTTGTAGGCCTCCCGGGTGATGTCGGCGAGACGCCGCCCGACCCGGCGGGCCGGAATGATGAAGACCGGGAGCAGCACGAGTGACAGCGCGGTGATCTGCCAGGAGAGCGTGAACATGACGCCGGCGGTGAGCACCAGCTGGATGACGTTGCTGACGACGCCGGAGAGCGTCGAGGTGAAGGCCCGTTGCGCACCGAGCACGTCGTTGTTGAGCCGGCTGACCAACGCGCCGGTCTGGGTGCGGGTGAAGAACTGCAACGGCATGCGCTGCACGTGGTCGTAGACGCGGGTGCGCAGGTCGAGGATGATGCCCTCGCCGATCCGGGCGGAGTACCAGCGCTGCGCGAGGGAGAGCAGCGCGTCGGCGACGGCGAGGCCCGCGATGATCAGGGCGAGGCGTACGACCAGCGAGCCCGCCTCGGTGCCGCCCCGGTTGATCGCGTCGATGACGTCACCGGCGAGCAGCGGCGTCGCCACACCGATCACTGCGGCGACGACCACGGTGACCAGGAAGACCACGATGTCGCGCCGGTACGGCTGGGCGAAGGCGAGGATGCGCTTCGCAGTGCCGCGCTTGAGCTGGTGCGCCGAGACCTCGTCCTGACTGCGCATCGACCGGAGCATGCTCCAGCCGCCCATGCCCATGCCACCGCCGCCCATCGGGTTGGACACGCTCACCTCCAGGATCGTCGGGCAGACCACACCCAGGTCAATTCTCCCGACGACACTGACAACCTCGGCCGTAACCCAGATCTTCCCGGACGGTCCTTACCCTTACTCGCCGCGCCCGGCGAGGTCACGCAGCCGGCGGGTCTGCGCCTCCCGCTCGGCCCGCTGCTGCTCCGCGTGCGAGCGCCCCGCGGCGCCGGCGAGCAGCGCCTTGATCTCGACCACCGCATCCCGGGCGCCGGCCAGCAGCCCGACGGTCAGATCGCGCACCGCCTCGTCCAGCTCGGCCGGCGGTACCACGAGAGTGGCCAGCCCGATCCGGTCCGCCTCGGCGGCGTCCATGCGGCGGCCGGTGGCGCAGATCTCCAACGCGCGGGAGTAGCCGACGAGTTCGACGAGGCGCTTGGTGCCGGCGAGATCCGGCACCAGGCCGAGCGTCACCTCGGCCATCGAGAACTTCACGTCCTGGGCGAGAACCCGCAGGTCACAGGCGAGGGCCAGCTGGAATCCCGCCCCGATGGCATGCCCCTGCACGGCCGCGACGGAGATGAGATCCGGACGGTGCAGCCAGGTGAACGCGGCCTGGAACTCGGCGATCCGGTCGGCGCACTCCTGCTCGGGCAGGGTGGCGAGCTCGGCGAAGGAGCCCGGCCCGGAGGCACCGGCCACCGACAGGTCGAGGCCGGCCGAGAACGCCCGCCCCTCCCCCCGTACGACCACCACGCGCACGTCGCCGGGGAGCTCCCGGGAGAAGGCGCTGATCGCACGCCACATCGCCGGGGTCTGGGCGTTGAGCACGTCGGGCCGGCACAACGTGACCGTCGCGACCGGCCCGTCGTATTCCAACCGCACTCCGGTCGCGTCGGCGGTCACCGGGCGACCCGGGGGGCGGCGCTGATGGACGACGTAACGGGCTCGGTCACGCCTTCTTGCGGCGCCGGGCACCGCCGCGCTGGCGCAGCTGCACCCCGGACTCGGTGAGCACCCGGTGGATGAACCCGTAGGAACGGCCGGTCGAGGCCGCGAGCGCCCTGATGCTCTCACCGGAGGTGTACCGCTTAACCAGGTCCTTCGCGAGCGTCTGACGCTCGGCTCCGACGATCCGGCGACCCTTCTCAGTGCTGGTGGCTGTGCCGGTGGCTGCCATGCTGTGTCCTCACGTCCCAGACTGTGCGGTTCGGATACGGTCCCACCTATTAGACCGCCTCGAACGATCATGCGCCAGATATCAACTATTCGCCAACCGACACGCTATGCGATGTCAGCTTCCCGATAGGTGACGCACGAACCCACCCGTACCGGTGCTTCCCCGGCGGGAAGGCGGGTGGTTCCGACCCTCAGGCGAGTTCCACGAGTTCGAGAAGGTCGTCGCTCCAGGCGTCCTCGTCACCGTCGGGAAGCAGGATCGCCCGGTCCGGCTTCAGCGCCAGCACCGCGCCGGGGTCGTGGGTGACCAGCACGATCGCCCCGGGATAGCGGGCGATGGCGTCGAGCACCTGCTCCCGGCTGACCGGGTCGAGGTTGTTCGTCGGCTCGTCGAGCAGCAGCACGTTGGCGCCCGAGCAGACCAGGGTGGCCAGGGCCAGCCGGGTCTTCTCGCCACCGGAGAGCACCCCGGCCGGCTTGTCGACGTCCTCGCCGGAGAAGAGGAAGGCGCCGAGGATCTTCCGCAGGTCGGTGTCGGTCTGCTCGATGGCGGCGGCGCGCATGTTCTCCAGCACCGTCCGGGACACGTCCAGCGTCTCGTGCTCCTGGGCGTAGTAGCCCAGCCGCAGCCCGTGCCCGGCGTGCACCTCGCCGGTGTCCGGCGTGAGCAGGCCGCCGAGCATCCGCAGCAGGGTCGTCTTACCGGCGCCGTTGAGCCCCAGGATCGCCACCCGCGAGCCGCGGTCCACCGCCACGTTGACGTCGGTGAAGATCTCCAGCGACCCGTACGACTTGGAGAGCCCGGTCGCCGTCAGCGGCGTCTTGCCGCACGGCGCCGGGGTCGGGAAGCGCACCTTGGCCACCTTGTCGGCGACCCGCACCTCCTCCAGCCCGGAGATCAGCTTCTCGGCCCGGCGGGCCATGTTCTGCGCGGCGACCGTCTTGGTGGCCTTGGCCCGCATCTTGTCCGCCTGCGCCATCAGGGCGCCGGCCTTCTTCTCGGCGTTGGCCCGCTCCCGGCGGCGTCGCCGCTCGTCGGTCTCCCGTGCCTCCAGGTACGCCTTCCAACCCAGGTTGTAGCCGTCGACCACGGAGCGGGTGGCGTCCAGGAACCAGACCTTGTTGACCACCGCCTCCAGCAACGAGGCGTCGTGGCTGATCACGATGAGCCCGCCCTTGTGGTTGGCGAGGAAGCCGCGCAGCCAGGTGATCGAATCCGCGTCGAGGTGGTTGGTCGGCTCGTCGAGCAGCAGGATGCCGCCGCCGTTCTCGCCCGCGTCGCGGAACAGGATCCGGGCCAGCTCGATGCGGCGACGCTGGCCGCCGGAGAGGGTGCCGATGGTCTGGGCGAGCGCCCGGTCGGGCAGGCCGAGGTTGGCGCAGATCCGGGCGGCCTCCGCCTCGGCGGCGTACCCGCCCAGGGAGGCGAACTGGTCCTCCAGCGCGCCGTAGCGCCGTACCAGCTTCTCGTCGGCGTTCTCGGCGAGCTTGGCCTCGATCTCGGCCATCTGCGCCATGAGCACGTCGAGGCCGCGGGCGGAGAGCACCCGGTCGCGGCCGGTCACCTCAAGGTCACCGGTGCGCGGGTCCTGCGGCAGGTAGCCGATCGCGCTGCGGCGGTCGATCTGGCCGGCGTACGGCTGCCCCTCTCCCGCCAGCACCTTCAGCGTGGTGGTCTTGCCGGCGCCGTTGCGCCCGACCAGGCCGATCCGGTCACCGGGCTGCACCCGCAGCGTGGTGTCGGACAGCAGGATCCGGGCGCCGGCGCGCAGCTCCAGGCCGGTGGCAGTGATCATGTCGTGAGACTCGCTCTCGGGGTCCGGAAGGCCGACTCAGGGCACGCGAAAACGCCGGCGGGCGACGGGCCCGTCGGCGTGGGGCGGTTCAGCCTTCGCAGCGCAGCACCCGACAAGTGTACCGGCCGGCTCCCGGCTCCCCCGCCGGATTACCGATCAAGATCATCGGGTACCGAACCAGACGTCCGGACCCGGTCCGGTACCGCAACCACCCAGAGGGACACATCGGCGATCGGGGTCAGATGGAGCTGAACGAGAACGCGCAGATCGACACCAGCCAGGTGGACGACCGGCGGGGGTCGGGCGGAGGCGGCATCGGCGGGATACCCATCCCGATCGGCGGCGGACGGGGCGGGATCGTGGGCCTCGTCATCGCCGTCCTGGTCGCCCTGGTCGGGGGCGGCTTCGGCCTCAACGCCGCGATGGACGGCGGCGACCCGACGGGTGACAACACCTCGCTGGAGCAGAAGTGCTCGGCGGACGATGCCTTGCAGCAGCTCGACTGCCGCAACACCCTCTACGTCAACTCGATCCAGGCGTACTGGCGCAGCGCGCTGCCGCAGGAGTTCGGCGAGCAGTACCAGCCCTCGCGGACCGTCTTCTTCAGCCAGTCCGTCAACACCGCGTGCGGCGCCGCCGACTCCGGCGTCGGCCCCTTCTACTGCCCCGCGGACGACCTCGTCTACATCGACCTCGGCTTCTACCGGGTGCTCGCCGAGCAGCTGGGCGCCGAGGGCGAGTTCGCCCAGCCGTACGTGCTCGCCCACGAGTACGGCCACCACGTGCAGGACCTGATCGGCACCGAGGCGCAGATGCGCCGCCAGCAGCAACGCGACCCGGAGAACGCCAACGCGCTCTCGGTGAAGCTGGAGCTGCAGGCCGACTGCTACGCGGGCGCCTGGGCGCGTAACGCCACCGGCACCGCCGACGCCGGCGGCCAGAGGATCTTCACGAGCATCACCGAGCAGGACATCCAGCAGGCGATCGACACGGCGGAGAAGATCGGCGACGACGCCATCTCGGACCGGGCGAACCGGCCGGTCAACCCGGAGGAGTTCACCCACGGCTCCTCCGCGCAGCGCAAGGAGTGGTTCAGCCGCGGCTACTCCACCGGCGACCCGAAATCCTGCGACACCTTCGGCAACGGCTGAGCCCCGCCGCTCCCCACCCGGGCCCTTGGCCGTCGCCGGGGGCCCGGGCCTGTGCGGAGCGCCCCGTCGACCTTGGCACCGGTCGACCCGGGCAAGTCGCGGGCCGCAGCCCGTGCCGGGACGGACGAATCTGGGCCGGTGCGGGCGGACCGACCTCGATCACCTCAGGTTCCAGGAAGGCGGGCTGTCGCCGCGGGTGAGACACCCCGATTTCCAGGAAGCCGAGTCGATCTTCGGGCCGACGAAGGTTCGGTGTGGCCAGGCCGGCGCCTCGCCGCCCGCCGGCCAGCCGTCCCGGGCGGGCGCTCAGGCCGGCGCGTCGCCGCCCGGGTCACGGACCAGGACGTGCACGGCGCGAGCGCCGGCGATCGCGCCGAGCAGTACGGCGTGCCGGGGCTCGGGCACGTCGAGCAGCCGGTCGGCGCGCAGCGCGGCCAGCGGGGCGAGCCGCCGATCGGCGAGCACGGTGTCGACGGCCCGCCGGTCACCGCCGCAGACCAGCGCGGCGAGCGACGAGACCTGCGGGAGCAGCAGCCGTACCGCCAGCTCGGTCGCGTCGCCCAGCGCCGCCTTCGTCTGGTTGTCGCGCCGCCGGGCGAAGCGCTGCTGGGACCAGCCGCCGGCGGCCGTCCGCCCCTGCACGTAGCGGGTGTCCACCTTCGACACGACGAGCTCCGCCCCCTCGGCGATCCCGACCGCCACCCCGCCCTTGCGGGCGAGCAGCAGACCGAGCCGGCGGGGCGCCGACGCGGCGGCCACGAAGGCCGGCACGTCGGCGGCGACGGAGGCGCCCGGTGGAGCGTGCAGTTCGGCGATCGCGCCGTCCGGGGCGGTGAGCAGCAGACCGTACGCCTGGCTGGTGACGGTGGGCGGGCCGTGCCGGCCGGCGAACCCGTCCACCCAGCGGGCCAGCCGGCCCGGGTCGACCTCGACCCACCGGCCGCCCCCGGCAGCGGGTCGACTCGACATGGCCCGACCGTACGGCACACCCCCGCCT
>NZ_SMKG01000192.1 GCF_004348525.1 Micromonospora sp. 15K316
CCACCCGGCCCCGCAGCACCCGCCCGCGCAGCCCGTCCAGGGCCGCCGCCGCGACGACGGTGCCGACGGCCGCGACCGCGCCGGCCAGCACCAGGGTCTGCCGCGGACCGGCGTGTTCGGAGAGCCAGCCGAGCAGCGGCGCGCCGACTGCCGAGGAGACCGAGCCGGTGACGGCGAGCGCCGCCAGCACCCGACCGCGCATCAGGTAGTCGGTGTCGAGCTGCGCCCGGGCACCGACGGTGGTGTCGATGACCACCGCGGCGGCGGCGATCGGCAGGATCACCGCGGCGAAGCTCAGGGTGCCCGGCGCGAGCCCGGCGACGATCTGCAACACGCTCGCGAGCAGGCCGGCGCCGATCAGGACGCCGTAGCCCAGCCGGCGGCTGCGGGCGGCGACGAGCGCGCCGAGCACGGTGCCCACGGCGAAGACCGTGGAGAGGAAGCCGTACCCGGCGGCGCCGCCGCCCAGCGGTCCGTCGCTCATCGCCGCCATGGTCACCTGGTAGTTGCGCCCGAGGCTGCCGAGCACGAACGACAGGGCGAGCGCGACGAGCACCACCGGCTGCCCGAACAGGTAGCGGAAACCGGCCCGGATGCCGCCCTCGGTGGCCGCGGCCGCCGGCTCGGACTCCGGCTCCCCGGCGTACCGCTCGCGCTCGCGGACCAGGAACAGGGCCGCCACCACCGCGACGAAGCTGACGGAGTTGACGACGAAGAGCAGCGCGGGACCCACGGCGGCGACCACGACCGCACCCGCGCTCATGCCGAGGATGCGGCCGGCGGAGTTGGTGAGCGAGCCGAGCGCGAGGGCGTTGCCGAGGCTCTCCCGGTCGACGAGGGTGGAGGCCCAGCGCCCCATCACCGGCCCCTCGATCGCCGAGACCGCGCCCGCGGCGAGCGAGATCGCGTAGATCGCGGGGAGTCCGCCGGTGCCGGTGAGGGCGACGAACGCCAGGCTCGCCGCCAGCGCCGCGTGGGCACCCTGGGCGGCGATCAGCAGCGGCTTGGCGGACAGCCGGTCGGCCAGCGCGCCGCCCCAGACGCTGAGCAGCAGCGTGGGGATGGCCTGGAGGAGGATCGCGAAGCCCATCGAGGTCGCCGAGCCGGTACGCGACAGTACGTACCAGTTGACGCCGAGCACCTGCATCCAGGTGCCGATCACCGACACGAACCCGGCGATCGCCCAGATCCGGTAGTTGCGGTGACGAAGCGCGGCGAACGTGGCACCAAACGCCACGGCACGACCTCCCGACCAGAGAGCCTCATGAAGGGGGCCGGTACGCACGCGGATCGGCCGTCGCCAAGTGTGACGACGATAAGCCCGTTTTGCCGGTCTTCGTGAGCGGGTTCACGTGCCGCCGCCCCGGTCCACGGGGAACCGGGGCGGCGTCGGGGCCGGTGTGACCGCTGGTGCCGGGGAGACCGCCGCTCAGCGGGCGGCGAGCGGCTGGGCGGCCGGCTCGACCGGGGCGGGCAGCGCGCCGCTTCCGCCGAGGTACGTGTGGACGGCCGCGGCCGCCGCCCGCCCCTCGGCGATCGCCCAGACGATGAGCGAGGCGCCCCGGTGCATGTCACCGGCGACGAAGACCCCGTCGGCGTCGCTCTGCCAGTCCGGCCGGGCGTCCACCGCGCCCCGGGCGTTGCGGCGCACCCCGAGCTGGGCCAGCAGGGGCTGCTCCTCGGTGCCCTCGAAGCCGATGGCGAGCAGCACCAGATCGGCGGGCAGCTCCCGCTCGGTGCCGGGCACCACGCTGACCACCCGCCGGCCGTCCCGCTTCTCCACCGTCACCTCGGCGATCCGGACGGCGCGTACCTGCCCGGTGCCGTCGTCGACGAACTCCCGCACCGCGACCGCGAAGACCCGCTCGCCACCCTCCTCGTGCGCCGGGTAGCTGCGCAGGATCCACGGCCAGGTCGGCCACGGGTCGCGAGTCTCGTCGCGGCCCAGCGGCGGCTGCGGGTAGAGGTCGAGCTGGTGCACACCGGCCGCACCCTGCCGGTGGGCCACCCCGAGGCAGTCCGCGGCCGTGTCACCACCGCCGATGATCACGACGTGCTTGCCGGCCGCGTCGATCGGCGTGCCGTCGGGCAGCACGGCCGGCGCCGGCTGGCCGCCGCCCGCCGCCGCGACCACCCGGTTCGCCGCGACGAGGTGCGCCATCGCCTGGTGCACGCCGCGCAGCTGCCGGCCCGGGGTCTCCGGGACGTCCCGGCCGGCCAGCGCGCCGCAGGCCAGGACCACCGCGTCGTGCCGCTCCCGCAACTGCTCGGCGGTCACGTCCACCCCGACGTTCACGCCCGGGCGAAACTCGACGCCCTCGGCGGCGAGCTGCGCCAACCGCCGGTCGATGTGCTGCTTCTCCAGCTTGAAGTCCGGGATGCCGTAGCGGAGCAGGCCGCCGAGCGCGTCGTCGCGCTCGTACACGGTGACGGCGTGCCCGGCGCGGGCGAGCTGCTGCGCCGCGGCGAGCCCGGCGGGGCCGGAGCCGACCACGGCCACCGAGCGGCCCGTGGACACCGGCGCCGGCTGCGGCCGCAGCCCGTCCCGCGCCACCGCCGCGTCGGCGATCTCCACCTCGACCTGCTTGATCGTCACGGGGTCACCGCCGCCGATGCCGAGCACGCAGGCCGCCTCGCACGGAGCCGGGCAGAGCCGGCCGGTGAACTCCGGAAAGTTGTTGGTGGCGTGCAGCGACGCCACCGCCGCGTCCCAGTTGCCGGTGCGGACCAGGTCGTTCCAGTCCGGGATGCGGTTGCCGAGCGGGCAGCCGTCGTGGCAGAAGGGGATGCCGCAGTCCATGCACCGGGTGGCCTGCTCGCGGATCAGCTCCGCACCGGCCGGCGGGTAGACCTCCCGCCAGTCGGAGATCCGCACCGGCACCGGCCGGCGCTCCGGCAGCCGCCGCGGATAGCGCAGGAAACCGTTCGGGTCAGGCACGGGCCACCTCCTGGGCGGTCGCCCGCGGCGCGGGCGGCACGGGCATGGACGAGGACGCGGGCTGCACGGCTGGAACGGCTGACGCCGCCAGCGCGCTCATCACCGCGTCGTCGACGTCACGGCCGGCGGCTTCGGCGGTCCGCATGATCTCCAGTACCCGGCGGTAGTCCCGGGGCACCACTGCGGTGAACTCCACCACCGCCTCCGGCCAACGCTTGAGCAGCTCCGCGGCGACCGCCGAGTCGGTCTCGGCGAAGTGCCGCTGCACCAGCTCGTGCAGCACGGCCTGCTCCTCCTCGCGCAGTGGCGCGAGGTCGACCATCTCGGCGTTGACCCGGTCGTGGTCGAGCCGGTGGACGAAGGCGGTGCCGCCGGACATGCCGGCGGCGAAGTTGCGTCCGGTCGGGCCGAGCACGACCACCGTCCCGCCGGTCATGTACTCGCAGCCGTGGTCGCCGACCCCCTCGACGACGGCCACCGCGCCGGAGTTGCGCACCGCGAACCGCTCCCCCACCCGTCCACGCAGGAACAGCTCCCCGCCGGTCGCGCCGTAGAGGATGGTGTTGCCCGCGACGATCTGGTCCTCGGCCCGCTGCCCGGGCGCGGCGTCCGCGTCGACGAACGGAGCGGTCGGGTCGGGGCGGACGACGACCCGCCCGCCGGAGAGCCCCTTGCCGACGTAGTCGTTGGCGTCGCCGTGCAGCCGCAGGGTCACCCCGCGCGGCAGGAACGCGCCGAAGGACTGCCCGGCCGTGCCGCGCAGCGTCACCTCCACGGTGCCGTCGGGCAGCCCGGCGCCACCGTGCCGGCGCACCACCTCGCCGCCCAGCATCGCGCCGACGCTGCGGTGGTCGTTGCGGATGGCGAGCTCGACGCGGACCGGCGCGCCGTCGCGCAGCGCCGGCTCGGCGAGCGCGATCAGTTCGTTGTCCAGCGCCCGGTCCAGGCCGTGGTCTTGGGCCCGTACGCCGCGGCGGGCCGCGTCCGGCGCCAGTTCGGGCAGGTGCAGCACCGGCGCGAGGTCGAGCCCCTGCGCCTTCCAGTGCTCGACCGCCGGTACGACGTCGAGCAGCTCGGTGTGCCCGATCGCCTCCTCGATCGTCCGGAAGCCCAGCTCGGCGAGGTAGCCGCGGACCTCCTCGGCGAGGAAGAGGAAGAAGTTCTCCACGAACTCCGGGGTGCCGGTGAACCGTTCCCGCAGCACCGGGTTCTGGGTGGCGATGCCGACCGGGCAGGTGTCCAGGTGGCAGACCCGCATCATCACGCAGCCCGCGACGATCAGCGGCGCGGTGGCGAAACCGAACTCCTCGGCGCCGAGCAGCGCCGCGACGAGCACGTCCCGGCCGGTCTTGAGCTGGCCGTCGACCTGCACGGTGACCCGGTCGCGGAGGTTGTTCAGCAGCAGGGTCTGCTGCGCCTCGGCGAGCCCCAGCTCCCACGGCGTGCCGGCGTGCTTCAGCGAGTTCAGCGGGGACGCCCCGGTGCCGCCGTCGTGGCCGGAGATCAGGATGACGTCCGCCTTGAGCTTCGCCACGCCCGCCGCCACGGTGCCGACGCCCACCTCGCTGACCAGCTTCACGTGCACCCGGGCCGCCGGGTTGACGCACTTCAGGTCGTGCACCAGCTGGGCGAGGTCCTCGATGGAGTAGATGTCGTGGTGCGGCGGCGGGGAGATCAGGCCCACACCGGGGGTCGCGTGCCGGGTACGGGCGATCCACGGCCAGACCTTGTTGCCGGGCAGCTGCCCGCCCTCGCCGGGCTTCGCCCCCTGGGCCATCTTGATCTGCAGGTCGTCGGCGTTGACCAGGTACTCGGTGGTCACTCCGAACCGGCCGCTGGCGATCTGCTTGACCGCCGAGCGGCGGGCCGGGTCGTGCAGCCGCTCGACGTCCTCGCCGCCCTCGCCGGTGTTGGACTTGCCGCCGAGGCGGTTCATGGCGACGGCCAGGGTCTCGTGCGCCTCCGCCGAGATCGAGCCGTACGACATCGCGCCCGTGGCGAAGCGCTTCACGATCTCGGTGGCGGGCTCCACCTCGTCCAGCGGCACGGGCGGGCGCACGTCGGCGCGGAGGGCGAACAGGCCCCGCAGCGAGCCCGCCTCGGCCGCCAGCGCGTCCACCTTGGCCGTGTACCGCTTGAAGATGTCGTACTGGCGGCTGCGGGTGGCGTGCTGCAGCAGGAAGACCGTCTCGGGGTTGAACAGGTGCAGCTCCCCGTCGCGGCGCCACTGGTACTCGCCACCGACCGCCAGCCGCTCGGAGCCGGGGGTGCCCGTCGTCGGCCAGGCGAGGGCGTGCCGGGCGGCGACCTCGGTGTGGATGCCGGCCAGACCGACGCCGCCGATCCTGCTCGGGGTGCCCCGGAAATACCGCTCGACCAGGCGGTTGTCCAGGCCGACCGCCTCGAAGACCTGCGCGCCGCAGTACGACGAGACCGTCGAGATGCCCATCTTCGACATGATCTTCAGGACGCCCTTGCCGAGCGCCTTGACGTAGTTGCGCACCGCGGCGGCCGGTTCGAGGCCCGGCAGCGCGCCCGTGGCGATCATGTCCTCCACCGACTCGAAGGCCAGGTACGGGTTGACCGCCGCCGCGCCGTAGCCGATGAGCACCGCCGCGTGGTGCACCTCGCGGCAGTCACCGGACTCGACGATCAGCGCCACCTGCGTACGGGTCTGCTCCCGGACGAGGTGCTGGTGCACCGCCGCGGTGAGCAGCAGCGACGGGATCGGGGCCAGGTCGGCGTTGGAGTCGCGGTCGGAGAGGACCAGGATCCGCACGCCGTCCTCGATCGCCTCGGAGACGTGCCGGCAGATCTCGGTCAGCCGCGCCTTGATCCCGGCGGCGCCCTCCCGCAGGCGGTAGAGCCCGGAGACCCGGACGGCCTTGAAGCCGGGCAGGTCGCCGTCCTCGTCGATGGAGAGGATCTTGGCCAGCTCGTCGTTGTCGATCACCGGGTAGGGCAGCACGATCTGCCGGCAGCTCGCCGGACCCGGGTCGAGCAGGTTCCCCTCCGGCCCGATCCGGGAGCCGAGGCTGGTGACCAGCTCCTCCCGGATGGCGTCCAACGGCGGGTTGGTGACCTGTGCGAAGAGCTGGTGGAAGTAGTCGTAGAGCAGCCGCGGCCGGGTGGAGAGCGGCGCGATCGGGGTGTCCGTGCCCATCGAGCCGATCGGCTCCGCCCCGCTGCGCGCCATCGGCCCGAGCAGGATCTTCAGCTCCTCCTCGGTGTAGCCGAAGGTCTGCTGGCGGCGGCGTACCGAGTCGTGGGTGTAGACGATGTGCTCGCGGGCCGGCAGGTCGGTCAGCTCGATGAGCCCGGCGTGCAGCCACTCCCCGTACGGCTGCGCGGCGGCCAGCTCGGCCTTGATCTCGTCGTCGTGGACGATCCGGCCGGCGGCGGTGTCGACGAGGAACATCTTCCCGGGCTGGAGCCGCCCCTTGGCGACCACCCGGGCCGGATCGAGGTCGAGCACGCCCGCCTCGCTGCCGAGCACCACCAGCCCGTCGTCGGTACGCCACCAGCGCCCCGGGCGCAGCCCGTTGCGGTCGAGCACCGCGCCGACGATCTCGCCGTCGGTGAAGGCGACCGAGGCGGGCCCGTCCCACGGCTCCATCAGGCTGGCGTGGAAGCGGTAGAAGTCGCGCTTGTCCGGGCGCATGCCCGGGTCGTTCTCCCACGCCTCGGGGATCATCATGAGCACCGCGTGCGGCAGGCTCCGCCCCGCGAGGTGCAGCAGCTCGAGGACCTCGTCGAAGTTCGCCGAGTCGGAGGCCCCCGGGGTGCAGACCGGGAAGGTCCGCCGGATTTTGCCGGGCAGGTCCGGGCTGCGCAGCAGGGCCTCCCGCGCCTGCATCCAGTTCCGGTTCCCACGGATGGTGTTGATCTCTCCGTTGTGGGCGATGAACCGGTACGGGTGCGCCAGCGGCCACGAGGGGAACGTGTTGGTGGAGAATCGGGAGTGCACGAGCGCGATCGCGCTGGCCAGCCGCTCGTCGGTCAGCTCGGGATAGAACGCCGGCAGCTGGTCGGGGGTGAGCATGCCCTTCCAGACCATCGTGCGGGCCGACAGCGACGGGAAGTACGCCGGCGCGCCCCGCTCGGCGCTCTCCCGCTCGACCTGCTTGCGCAGGCAGAACGCGACCCGGTCCAGGTCGAGGCCGCGCAGCGGCGAACCGGCCGGCCCGGCCGGTGAGTCGGTGAGCCGGCGGGCGGCCAGGAAGAGCTGCCGGACCCGGGGCATCGCGGCGAGGGCCGTCTCGCCGAGCCCGCTCGGGTCCACCGGTACGTCGCGCCAGCCGAGCAGCTCGGCCCCCTCGACCACCGCGTACTTGTCGACGACGCGGCGGGCGAGGGCCTCGGCGGCGTCGTTGTCGGGGAGGAAGACCAGGCCGGTGGCGTACTCGCCGGCGGGTGGCAGCGGGAAGTCCACCACGGTACGCAGGAACGCGTCCGGCACCTGGATCATGATGCCCGCGCCGTCGCCGGTGTTCGGCTCGGCACCGCGGGCACCCCGGTGATCGAGTCGGCACAACGCGGCGAGACCGTTCGCGACGACCGTGTGCGAACGCCGCCCGTGCAGGTCGGCCACGAAGGCCACACCGCAGGCGTCGTGCTCGAACGCGGGATCGTAGAGCCCCACGGGCGCTGCGGAACCGTGGGTCGGGGCCGGCTGCTGCGGGTACGGAAAGGCCACCGGGCCTCCTGTCGTCACTCAGGATGGATCATGAAGGGGACGACGTCGGCCCGTGGGTCTATTGAGTCTACGTTAGGGCGGGACGCGCAAGGCCACTCCGGATTGATCACACCTTCCAGGATCTGGGACGGGTAGTCTCGCGCGGTGGATTCCGCGCACAAGCACCTCTTCGACCGGCTTGAACGTTTCTACGACGCGGTGCCCCGGGACGCGGCCCGCGTCGAGGAACACGGCGCTCTGCTGCTCTTCGTCCGGGACGGGGCCGGTTTCCCGTTCTACGCCCGGCCCCGGCCGGGCGCGCCCGATTCGCCGTCGCTGGCCGAGGTCAACGCGGTCCGGGAACGGCAGCGGGAGCTGGGCCTGCCCGAGGCGTTCGAATGGGTGCACGAGACCACGCCCGACTTCCTGCCGGTGGCCCGCTCGGCGGGGCTCGGGGTGCTCGAGGCGCCACTGATGGTGCTCGACCCGCGGGCGCTGCCCGATCCGGCGACGTTCGGCGACGTACCCGTGCGGGTGCTCGAACCGGACGCGCCCGACTTCGCCGCCGCCGTGGCCGCCCGGCGGGCCGTCGCCGCCGTCGCGTTCGCCTACGGCGGCACGGCGCGGGGTGAGGCCGGACCGGCGCAGCGGGACGCGGCGGCCACCGAGCTGGAGAGCGCCGCGCTCGACGAGGAGCGCGTCCGGATCGCGGACGGGCGGCGGATCTCGGTCCTGGCCGGCACCCCGACCGAGGGGGCGCTCGCCAGCGGGATGGCCATGCGCGTCGACGGCGTCGCCGAGATCGCCGGAGTGGGTGTCCTGCCCGCCGCCCGCCGTCGCGGACTCGGCGCGGCGGTCACCGCGACGCTCGCCCGCGAGCTGCTCGCCGCCGGCGTCGAGACGGTCTTCCTCTCGGCCGGTAGCGAGGAGATCGCCCGGGTCTACCTGCGCGTCGGTTTCCGCCGCATCGGCACCGCCTGCATCGCCGAACCCGCCGCCGTGCTCAGCTGAGCCGGCCGACGGGCCCGCCGGCCGGACCTGTCAGCTCGGGGGACGCCACTGGGCCGCCGCTGCGGCGGCGGTGTGCAGCAGTCGCGGCGTGAGCGTGCCCAGCGCCGCGTCACGGGCGCGCAGCGCCAGCCGGCCCCGGGCCTGGAGCACCGCCGACATCCGGCGGGACTGGCGGACCATACCGGCCGTGCGGGGGCGACGCACCCGGTCGTACGCGCTGACCGCGTCCGGCAGCGTCGACTCCCGCAGCAGCCCGGCGAGGGTGGCCGCGTCCTCGAACGCGAGGCAGGCGCCCTGCCCGAGGTGCGGTGCCATGGCGTGCGCGGCGTCACCGAGCAGCACGACCCCACCCGGGCCGGCCGGGAAGCCGTACGCGCGGGGCAGCGGCCGCAGCTCGCGGATCTCCTGCTGGACGAGGTCGGCCGGGTCGGTGGCGTCGAGCAGCGCCGCGATCGGGGCGGGCCAGCCCGCGTACCAGCGGCGCAGCAGCGCGAGCTGGGTCTCGGGTGGCTCGGGGCGGGCCGCGCCGGCGGCGGTGGCCACCCAGTAGATGCCGCCCCGGCTGGAGCCGCCCGACGACCCGCGGTCACCGAGCGAGGCGGAGACGAAGCGGTAGCCGGCGCCGAGCACCTCGCCGCCGACCCGCTCGTTCGTGGGGAGTTGGGGTGCCCGGTACCAGGGGATGACGGCCCGCCAGGCCGCGGAGCCGGAGCTGATCACCTTCGCCGCGGGGGCGAGCCGCTGGCGGATCTGGCTGTCGGCCCCGTCGGCGGCGACCACCAGGTCCGCTTCGAAGGTCTGCCGGCCGTCCCCCACCGCCGGCCGCTCCCCCGGCTCGGCGCGGACGGTCCGCACGGTCACGCCGGTACGTAGCTCGACCCGGTCGCCGAGCCCGGCGATCAGGGCGTCGTGCAGGTCCTCCCGGTGCACCACCACCGGCATCCGGTCGGCCGGCAGGGCCTGTGGCTGCACCAGCCAGTGTCCGTCGGGGCGCCGGATCCCGCCGTCGGGCAGCGGCGTGGCGATCGCGTCGAGCCCCGCGCCGAGGCCCAGCGCGAGCAGCGCGCGCACCCCGTTGGGCCAGAGCACCACCGCGGTCGGCTCGGGGCGTACCCGGTCGGTCCGCTCCAGCAGCGTGACCTGCCAGCCGGATCGGGCCAGCGCGCCGGCGACCGAGAGGCCGCCGATGCCGGCGCCGACCACCACCGCGCTCCGCATGGTGTCGCTCCCCCGTCAGCTCTCGCGGTCGGCCGGGCCGGTGCCGCCCGCGCCGGCCCGGTCGTCGGCACGGGCCGGCTCGTCCTCGCGGGCGGGCTCGTCGTCGCGGGCCGCCTCGTCGGCGGCACCGTCGCGGATCGGCGTGTCGCCGGCGTCAGCGGTCACCGGCGCCTCGGGCGCGACGCCGGTCTCGCGGTAGACCCGGAACTGCTCCTCGTCGACGACCCGGTAGCCGTCGGGCGCCGCGGCGCGGGGCGTGGCCTCGCGGGCGGAGAGGTCGACCTGGGAGACGTCGGATCCGGACGGCGCGGCGGCGGGGACGGCGGTGGCGGTCAGCGGGATCACGTACTCGCGGGGACCGCGTACCCGCAGGAAGTAGATCAGCGCGCCGAGGAAGACCAGCCCGGCGGTCCACACGTTGAGTCGGACCCCGAGGATGGTGTTCGCCTCGTCGGTACGCATCATCTCGATCCAGAACCGGCCGGCGGTGTAGCCCATCACGTAGAGGGCGAACGCCCGGCCGCGGCCGAGACGGAGCTTGCGGTCGAGCAGGAAGACCAGCGCCGCGACGCCGACGTTCCAGAGCGCCTCGTAGGCGAACGTCGGGTGGTAGAGACCCGGTTCGAGGATCGGCTGACCGGTGTCGTCGCGCAGCGCGTGGCCGGGATTGTCCGGGTCCATCCGGTGGACCTCCAGGCCCCAGGGCAGGGTGGTGCGGTCGCCGAAGAGCTCGTTGTTGAACCAGTTGCCGAAGCGACCGATCGCCTGCGCGAGGGGCAGGCCCGGGGCGAGGGCGTCCGCCACCACCGTGAGCGGGATGCCCAGTTGTCGGGCGGCGATCCACGCGCCGAGGGCGCCACCGGCCACCGCCCCCCAGATGCCGAGACCGCCCTCCCAGACGGCGAAGACCTTCATCGGGTCGCCACCGGCGCCGAAGTACTTCTCGGGGGAGGTGAGCACGTGGTAGATCCGGGCGCCGATGATGCCGGCCGGGACGGCCCAGACCGCGATGTCCAGCACCGCTCCCGGCGCCACCCCGCGCCGGCGCAGCCGGTACTCGGTCACCAGGCAGGCCACCAGGATGCCGACGATGATGCAGATGGCGTACGCCCGGACCGGCAGGGGCCCGAGCTGCCAGACGGCGGTCGTCGGGCTGGGCAGGGCCGCCTGGGGGGAGAACGAGGCGAGGGTCACGGATGCACACGGTACCGCTGCGAGGCCCTCGAGTGGCACCCGGCGGAGACTCGGGTCGTCGCGATGACTTCTGGTTTGCGCCGCCGTAGGCTCTTTGTCATGAGTCGGCTCACCTGGGCGGTGGCCGCGGTCGTCACCGACGACGCCGGTCGGGTGCTGCTCTGCCGGCAGGGCCGGGGCGAACACCGCCACGCCCTGCCCGGTGGGCGGCTGCATCGGGCGGAGAGCCCCCTGCCCGCCGTGCTGCGGGACGTCCGGGTCGAGACGGGCTGGGAGATCGAGGTGGTCGACCTGGTCGGCCTCTACCATCTCAGCGACCCGGCCCCGCCCGGGCGAGCCGGGCCGCCGCCGGACGTCCTGGTGCACGTGTTCCGGGCCCGGGCACGGGGTCGCGCGGCGGCGGGCGAGCCCACCGGCGGTTGCCGGGTCTCCTGGCACGAGCCGGGCGATCTGCCGGAGACGCTCACGCCGACCACCCGGGCGGCGCTCACGGATGCTCTGGCCGGCCGCTCCGGGGCGCTGCGCGACTGTCCCGCCCCTGTCTCTTATACACAAC
>NZ_SMKG01000193.1 GCF_004348525.1 Micromonospora sp. 15K316
GGCGGGACCTGGCTCGTACCCGGCGGTCTCCCGGGGCGCCGGCGCGGGTGAGGTGGGGCGCGGGTCGTCGGCCTCCTCCGTCGGCCCCTCCGTGCGCTCCTCCGTCTCGGCCAACTCGTCGTCGCCGAGCGGGCGGCCGACCAGGCGTTCGCCGCGGAGTCGGGCCGCGACCAGGACGCCCCGGATCGCCGCCACCACGCCCACCGCGCCGGCGACCGCGATGCCGATCCGACCGTCGAAGGGGACCAGCCCGAGCCCGCCACCGACGACGAACGCGAGCATCAGCACCGTCTCGGAGTGGGCGAAGGAGCTGGCCCGGAGCCGCTCCGGGATGCGTTCCTGGATCGACGCGTCGACGGCGAGCTTGGCGATGCCGCTGAACAGCGAGGCGACCAGGCAGAAGAGGGCGACCATGGGGAGCGAGAACTTCACCACGGCGAGCACCGCGACACCGGCCACGATGATCATGCTGCTGGACTGGATGGCCGCCGGCCGGTGGATGCGCAGCCGGGTGCCGATCGCGGTGGCCAGAAAGGTCCCCACGACCAGCGCCCCGCCGACCAGACCGAGCGCCGCCTCGTCGGTGAGATCGCGGCCGAACGCGGCCGTCGTGAGGTCGCCCTTCTTGATGGCGAAGGCGAGGAAGAGCAGCAGGAAGCCGTAGACCGCGCGCAGCGTGGCCGCCCCGATCAGGGTGGCGATCACCAGCCGACCCGCCGGCCTCCCCCGACCGAGCGGGCGGTCCCCGGGCAGGCGACGGCTGAACAACGCCCGCAGCGGGCGCGGTACCCGCTCCGGCGGCTCCGAGTCGGCCTTCGGCGGCAGCCGCAGCGAGATCACCATGCCGATCAGGAAGATCACCGACGCCACCCGCAGCGGCCACTGCGGCCCGAACCAGAACGCGGCCAGTCCGATCGGCGCGACCAGGCCGCCGGCCACCGTGCCGTAGACGCTGGCCCGCGCCCCGACCTGGGACAGGCCCAGCCCCTCCGGAAGCAGCCTCGGCACCGCCGCCGAACGTGCGACCCCGTACGCCCGGGACAGCGCCAGCACCCCGAAGGCCGCCGGATAGAGCCCGAAACCGTGGATGTAGTCGCTGATCAACCAGGCGAGGAAGGCGCGGCCGAGCATGGTGGTGGCCAGGGCGTACCGGCGACCGTGGCGGAAGTGGTCGAGCAGCGGGCCGACCACCGGCGCGAGCATGGCGAACGGCACCATGGTGATCAGCAGGTAGAGCGCCACCTTGCTGCGGGCCTCGCCCAGCGGGACGTTGAAGAAGATCGTGCCCGCCAGGCCGATGGCGATCAGGGTGTCACCGGCGCAGGAGAGCGCGTGCAGGTCGAAGAGGCGGACCATGCCGGCCTCGCCACCCGCGCCCCGGGCCCGGGCCCGACCGGCCCGTCGGGTCACCCAGCGTCCGCTGCCGATCGAACCGCGCAGCATCAGCCGGGCGAAGCGGATGCCGGTGCCGACGGTCCGCCCGAGGACGGACCGCTCAGGGCGGGATGACGGCGGCATGTGCACCATCCTCGCCCATCCGATCGGGGCGTGCCGCACCAGTTGAGCAGAACGGTCGGGGAGTCCCCGTCGCCGGTGACGTAAGCATGGGGAACAATGGTCGGGTGACCAGGCCCGCCTCCACCCGTGCCGCCCGTCTCGACCAGGTCTGCGCCGCCGCCGTCGAGGTGGCCCGCGCCGGCATCACCGAGGTGGACGCCTCCGACGTCGGTGAGCATCTGCAGGTCGTCGCCGAGGGCGAACGGCTCGTCACGCACTACTTCGAGTGCCGGCTGGCCGGCTACCGCGGCTGGCGCTGGGCGGTCACCGTCACCCGGGTGCCGCGCAGCCGCAACGTGACGATCTGCGAGACCGTCCTGCTGCCCGGCACGGACGCGCTGCTCGCACCCGGTTGGCTGCCATGGCAGGAGCGGCTCAAGCCGGGCGACCTGGGCCCGGGTGACCTGCTGCCCACCCCGCCGGACGATGAACGGCTCGCCCCCGGTTACCTGCTCTCCGACGACCCGGCGGTCGAGGAGACGGCCTGGGAGCTCGGTCAGGGCCGGGCCCGGGTGTTCTCCCGCGAGGGGCGCGCCGAGGCCGCCCAGCGCTGGTACGACGGCGACCACGGCCCCGCCGCGCCGATCTCCACGGCAGCCCCGGCGGCCGCCCGCTGCGGCACCTGCGGCTTCTACCTGCCGCTCGCCGGCCAGCTCCGGCAGGCCTTCGGCGCCTGCGGCAACTTCTACGCGCCGGACGACGGCCGGGTGGTGAGCGTCGACCACGGCTGCGGCGCGCACTCGGAGACGCTCATCGAGGCGGCCGAGACGTCCGTCGACGAGATGCCGACCGTCTACGACGACAGCGCGGTGGAGGCCGTCTCGGTCAGCCGCGCGCCCGGGTCGGTCGAGGGGGCCGAGCCGGCGGAGCCGTACGGCCACTCCTGAGCGGACGCCCCGGTCAGCGGGGGGTGGCGCGACGGCGGCGACGGTTCGCGTCGTGGCGCAGCATCACGGCGAGACCGGGGATGCCCCAGAGGAATCCGGCCAGGCAGATCCAGAGCCAGTTCTCGTGCCCGTGCTCGGTCAGCCAGCCGCGGAAGAAGAGCAGTAGCACCAGACCGGCTACCGCCCAGCCGGCCATCCCGGCGAGGGCGAACGGCACCATCGGCGGGTCGAGCGGCTCGGGCCGCGGCGGCTGCTGGTTCGGCACCCGGCAAGCGTACGCGATCAACTTCCCTGCCAGGCCACTGATCTGGGACGATGCGCGCGACGACCGAAGATCACCTGCGAGGACGTGATGGCAGTACCGCCCCCTAACAACGGCACACCACCCGATCCCGATTCGCCGCGCAACGGATTCGACCGGTATTTCGAGATCTCCGCCCGAGGCTCGACGGTGAGCCGGGAGGTCCGCGGCGGGCTGGCGACCTTTTTCACGATGGCCTACATCGTGGTGCTCAATCCCCTGATCCTCGGCAGCGCCGCCGACGGTGACGGCAAGAAGCTCGCGATCCCGGCGATCGCCGCCGCGACCGCCCTGGTCGCCGGCGTGATGACCATCCTGATGGGGGTGGTCGGCCGGTTCCCGTTGGCGCTCGCCGCCGGCCTCGGCGTCAACGCGCTGGTCGCGTTCGAGATCGCCCCGGAGATGACCTGGGCCGACGCCATGGGCCTCGTGCTGATCGAGGGTGTGATCATCGCGGTGCTGGTGCTGACCGGCCTGCGTACCGCCGTTTTCCGCGCGGTGCCGACCCAGCTCAAGACGGCGATCGGCGTCGGTATCGGGCTCTTCCTGACCATCATCGGGCTGGTCGACGCGGGCTTCGTCCGTCGGGTGCCGGACGTGGCCAACACGACGGTGCCGGTGGGGTTGGGGATCGGCGGCAAGCTGGTCAGCTGGCCGCTGCTCGTCTTCGTGGTCGGGCTGCTGCTGACGCTGGTGCTGGTGGTACGTCGGGTCCGGGGCGCGATCCTGATCGGCATCCTCGGTTCGACGGTGCTGGCGATCATCGTCGAGGCGATCGCGAACGTCGGGCCGTCCGTGGTCGACGGCAAGCCCAACCCGAAGGGTTGGTCGCTCAACGTTCCGGAGCTGCCGAAGACCATCGTGGATCTGCCGGACCTGTCGCTGCTCGGCCACTTCAACGTGCTCGACTCGTGGAGCCGGGCCGGCTGGCTGGTCGTGCTGATGTTCGTCTTCACGCTGCTGATCACCGACTTCTTCGACACGATGGGCACGATGGTCGCGGTCGGCCAGGAGGGCGGGATGCTCGACGAGCGGGGCACCCCGCCGCGGACCAAGGAGATCCTGCTGGTCGACTCGATCGCCGCGGCGGCGGGCGGCGCGGCGAGCACCTCCAGCAACACCTCGTACATCGAGAGCGCCGCCGGTGTGGCGGAGGGCGCTCGGACCGGCGTGGCCAACCTGGTCACCGGCGGGCTCTTCCTGCTGGCCATGTTCCTGGCGCCGCTGGTGGTGGTCGTGCCGTTCGAGGCGGCCTCGACCGCCCTGGTGGTGGTGGGCTTCCTGATGATGACCGCGGTGCGGACCATCGACTGGGCCGACTACGAGATCGCGATCCCGGCGTTCCTCACCATCGTGCTGATGCCCTTCACGTACTCGATCTCCAACGGGATCGGGGCCGGCGTGATCACCTACGTGGTGCTGAAGGCGGCCCGGGGGAAGGCGCGGGAGGTGCACCCGCTGATGTACGGGGTGGCCGCGCTCTTCGTCCTCTACTTCCTGCGCGGGCCGATCGAGTCCCTGGTGCTGTGACGCTCGTCCCGGGGCCGGTCGTCCGGAGAAGCGGAGAGCCGGCCCCGGGACCGGTGAAGTCCTCGTGAGCCTGGTCATATCAGATGTCGTTAGCCATGCTCATTAGTTAAGCTAACTATCGTGACGGAGCGGACGGTGACGGCGAAGCGCGTGCCACCGGCGCAGCTGGCTCCCCAGTTGCGTGATGCGATCACCCGACTCAACCGGCGGGTCCGACAGGCCCGGCCAGTCGGCGACCTGACGATCACCCAGCTCAGCGCACTCACCAGCCTCGGGTTGGCGGGCGCGCTGACGCCACGGGAACTGGCCGACGTCGAGCGGGTGCAACCGCCGACGATGACCCGGATCGTCGCGAAGTTGGAGGAACGCGGCCTCGTGCAGCGCACCCCCCATCCGACCGACGGACGCCAGGTCATCCTCGCGCCGACCGAGGGAGGCCGGGCGGTGCTCGACCAGTTCGAGCGTGCTCGTAACGAGTGGCTGGCCAACCAGCTGGCCGAGCTGAGCGAGGTCGACCGGGAGACGCTGCGGAGAGCTGCCGAGCTACTCCAGCAGATCGCACGCGCCTGACTCACGCGCCCGTACCGCCGGGTCCGCGCCGTCCGCCGTGGATGACGCGTACGACTCGAGGAGGCGCAACACAGAGTGCAGGCCCGGCTGAGCACCATGTTCCAGTCCCTAACGGTTCGCAACTACCGGCTCTTCGCCACCGGACAGCTGATCAAACTGCTCGGCGTCTGGATGATGTACATCGCCCAGGACTGGCTCGTCCTCGACCTCTCGGGGAACTCCGCGACCGCGCTCGGCGTGGTCACGGCCCTCCAGTTCACCCCGGTGCTCCTGCTGACCCTCCTCTCCGGCCGCCTCGCCGACCGGTACGACAAGCGCGTCCTGCTCTTCGTCGCCAACACCTTCTGGACCGTGCTGGCGCTCGGCATGAGCGTGCTGGTCCTCACCGGCCTGGCCCAGCTCTGGCACGTCTTCGCGTTCGCCCTCCTGCTCGGCGTCGCCAACGCGGTCGAGACTCCCGTCCGGCAGTCCTTCGTCTCCGAGCTGGTCGGAGTGTCGCTGCTGCCGAACGCCCTCTCGCTCAACGCCGCCGTGTTCAACTCCGCGCGGATCATCGGCCCGGCCATCGCCGGCGTCGCCATCGCCCTCTTCGACGTCGGCCCGGTCTTCCTCATCACCGCGGTCAGCTCGATCGCGCCGCTGGTGAACGTGGTGCGGATGCGTACGTCCGAGCTCTACCGGGACGCCCTGCCCCCGCGCGACGAACGCGCCGAGGCCCGGGTGATCGACGGGCTGCGGTACGTCTGGCACCGCTCCGACCTGCTGCTCCCGATGGTCGTCATGTCGGTCATCGGCATGTCGTTGTTCAACTTCCAGCTCACCCTGGCGGCGCTGGCCAAGACCGTGTTCCACACCGGCGCCGCCTCGTTCGGCCTCTTCACCACCGCGCTGGCGGTCGGCGCGCTCGGTGGGGCGCTCGCCGGCACCGGACGGCGCAGCCGGCCCTCCGTCTGGTTGGTGCTCGGCGCCGCCATCGCGTGCGCGAGCTTCGGCACGCTGGTCGGTCTCGCCCAGGCGTACTGGCTGGTGACCGCCCTGCTGGTGCCGACCGGCTTCTTCATGGTCTTCTTCGCCCAGGCCGCCAACCAACGGGTGCAGCTCGGGGTGGACGCCGCCTTCCGCGGCCGGGTGATGGCCCTCTGGGTGCTGGTCTTCCTCGGCACCAACCCGGTCGGCGCGCCGGTGATCGGTTGGGTCGCGGAGACCTTCGGCGCCGGGGCCGCCATCTGGATCGGCGCACTGATCTCGCTGGTCACCGCGCTGCTCGCGCTGGCCTGGCAGCTACGCCGCTCCGGCGCCCGGCTCCGGTTCCGGGTGCTGCCGATGCCCCGCTTCTACGTGACGCAGACGGAGAGCTGAGCCGCGAGGGGCCCCTGTCGCCGGAATCCGGCGCAGGGGCTCCTTCGCACCTGGCCAACCGAAGCGTCCTGATGCGCGGATGGCGCGGATGCCGCCATTCCGGTGGCGGAGCGGGATGGCGGAGCTTAGCGTCGATGCGTGGAGGTCGGACGCGCACTGCTGCTCGCCCTGGCGTTCGTCGCCGTGGCGAGCCTGCCTGCGATGATCGCCCTGCTCTTCTGCGCCGACGAGATCATCGACCGGGTGGCCTGTGGCTGGGCGGAGTGGCGTGAGCGCCGACGGGAACGGCGCGTCATCGCCCGGCTGGACCGGGCCGTCGAGGCCGACGCGCTGACCCGCGACATCGACCTCTCCGAGTTCGACCGGGAGGACCGCCGCCCGCTGGAGCAGCTCGCCAACGACCTGCGCCGGCTGGGCGGCCAGCGGCTCGGTGGGAACGGCAGGTCGATGGTCTGGCACGGCGCGGTGCTCCAGGCGTACGACGACCGGCTGCGCCTGGCCTGCCGCGCTCTCGACATCACCGAGCACCTGAGCGAGCTCGACGGCGTCGACCAGGAGATCGAGCGGGTGCGGGTGGAGGGGCTGCTGCACGCCGCCGGTCTGCGCCTGCCCGCCGCGCGGGGCGCCGGCCGCCGCCAGCAGCACCGGTGAGGACGTCCGCCGGTTGAGGCTCTTCGTCGCGGTCAACCCGCCGGCGGACGTGGTCGCCGACCTGACCGCTCAGGTCGCCCGACTCCGGATCGCGGCGGCGTCCGCCGCCGGCACCAACGTACGGCTCGCCGATCCGGCGCACGCCCACCTCACGCTCGCCTTCCTCGGTGACGTCGAGGAGGCCCGCCTGGTCGAGGTGGAGAGTGCCCTCGGGCTCGCCGCCCAGTGGTTCCGCGAGTCCCGGGACGCCACGCCACGGCTGCGGCTGGGCGGGGGTGGCCGGTTCGGAGAGAACCGGTTCACGATCCTCTGGGTGGACGTACGGGGTGAGGTCGAGGCGCTCGCCACCCTGGCCCGGCTGATCCGTTCCCGGTTGCGCGGCGCGCGCCTGCCACACGACGAGAGGCCCTTCCGTCCGCACCTGACCATCGCCCGGCCCGGTGACCGGGTGGACGACGCGGACGTCGAGGCGGACCGGGCCGCCCTGGACGGCTACCAGGGGCCGGAGTGGCCGGCGACCGAGTTGGTGCTGACGCGCAGCTACCCCGGCCCCCGGCCACGGTACGAACGGATCGCCGCCTGGCCGCTGTGATCCCGGGCCCGGCGTACCGGTCTCAGTCCTTGCGGGTGCCCTCGTAGAGGTCGACGTAGATGCTGTCGAGCTCGTCGGCGTTGCCGCCCAACGCTTCGGGGTCGACGATGTCGTGCCCGACACCCAGTTCCTTCGGCAGCTCGTGCACGGCGAGCGTGCGGTCGCTCGACGTGGCGATACGCCGGGCGACGCCGACCGCCTCCTGGCGATCGATGAAGTCGTCGTTCGCCGACGTCACGACGGCGACGCTCATCAGGCGCGGGTTCCGCCGGTCCAGGTCGAAGTTGCGCGCGATGCGCAGGTACTGGGAGAGGGCGGCGAACGAGAAGCCAGCCGAATTGATCTTGTCGGGAAGGAGGTGGAACCCGAAGAGCACGATCGTCGGCTTGACCACGAAACCCGGTGCCTGGGCGCTGTTCGGCTTGTAGAAGGGCGACAGCACCAGGAGGTGACGCACCGCGTCGGGTCGCCGGCCCGCCAGCCAGGTCGCCAGCACCCCGCCACCGGAGATGCCGACCACGCCCACCTCGTCGCCGAGCCCGGTGACCAGGTTCAACGAGTCGTTGGCGTAGCTCACCAACTCGCCGGCCTCGAGTTTCGCGTGCGCCAGCTCGTCGGTGACCCCGTGCCGGGGCGCCCGGGGCACCCAGACGTTGTAGCCCTCGTCGAAGTAGCGCTTCGCGAGGCTCGCGTACTGCTTGGGGCAGTCGGTGTAACCGTGCAGCAGCAGGACCGCCTTGGCCGTCTTGGTGCCGTGTGACATCACCACGCTGCGGCACTCCGGGCGTACCGCCGGGTCCGCCGCCTCGGCCGCCACGACCTGCTCGGCCGCGCTGGTGGCGGCGTCGAAGGTGAAGGCCTTCGGGGTGGCTCGCTGGAGCTCGCTCCCACCGAGAGGCCAGGCGTAGAGGACTGTCACCGCCAGGACGACAAGCGCGAGCAGCGCACCGAGGGTGATACCGATCCGGCCGGCTACGGTTCGCCGGGCAGGAGTGTTCTGCTGTGCCAGTTCGAGGCTCAAGATGCGCGCCTTCCACGTGAGGGGACGACGTGGACACGCGGCTGGATCGCCCGCGGTTCGGGCGATCCACTGTGGCCTGACTCTCCTTCGGCCGGTGGGTGGCGGATCCGCCACCCACCGGAGGCGCGCTAGGAGGACTCGCGGGCTGCCGGGCCGCTGCCGAAGAGGACGTCGTCCCAACTCGGCAGACGCTTGCGCGGCTTGCCTGAACTGTCGGTGGACTCGCCGCCCGCGGCGGCCGCCGCTCCGGTCCGGCGGGGCCGCAGCACCGCGAGCGACGGAACGGCCGGCACCTCCTTGGGCGCGTCCGAGTCGTCGTCGAAGGCGGAGCCGGGCCCGCCGCCGAGCAGCGCGGCGGCACCGCCCGCGACGGCCCGCTGCCGGGGCCCGTCGGACCCGGCGAGCGCCGCGGGCGTACGCGGCTCCAGGCCGCGGCCGGACGACCCGCCCAGCGGCCGGTCGAGGGACGCGAGCAGGGCGTCCCGACCGGCCCGGATCGGGTCCCGACCGGTGCGGGGGTGCTCGGCGGGGGCCGGTAGGCCGTGCCCGCCCCGACTCGGCTCGCTCCGGGTCGGCCCGGGCAGGGCGTGCCCGCCCCGCTCCGGCGGCTCCTGACCGAGGATCGGCGTGGGTCGTTCGGCGCAGAGATACTGCGCCATGTCGTCGTGCGGGGTGACCGCCTGCCGGGTCTTGTCGAGGACCCAGATCGCCTGCGCGGTCGCCTTGCCGGACGGCCAGGTGGCGATGATCCGCCAGGTGCCGTCGTCGCGCCGGTAGGCGTCCCAGGAGATCTTCTCGGTGTCGATGCCGTGCTGGGCCAGCCGGCCGTTGACCACCTCGGCGAGGGGGGTCGGCTTGTCGGCTCCCTTGAGCCGGGTACGCCGAGCGTGCTGGGCGAGCATCGCCCGCTCCTGGAGCACCGGGCCGGCGTAGCGCAGCACCCGGTCGACCGGCACGCCGGCGATCCGGGCGACGTCCTCGGCGGACTCACCGGAGCGGATGCGGGCCTGGATGTCGCGCGGGGACAGGGACGGGACCGGATCGGCGGTCGTGGCGGCGACCGCGAGCGGCGGGGCACCCGGTTCGGCGTGCATCGCCGAACTCACCCGCTCGTCGATGGGCAGCGCGAGCAGCCGCCCGACCTCGTCGGCGAGCACCAGAGCCTGGCCGTCCTCGGAAAGGGCGACGAAGCGTACTGGGCGCATGCGTTGCCTCCGTCCCGCTTCGTTGGCCCACGCCACGAGTCAGCCACCCGGGCGTCTCGCACCACCGTACGCTCATCTGCCCTGAGGTGGGGGATGCGACACCCGCATGTCGTGGATGAGCTGCGGCGATGATCACGGTGGGTGGCCGCCGCGCCGGGCGCCGACCACTTACCGTCATCTGGGTCAGAGACGCTCGATCACGTAGTCGATCGACGCGGTGAGCGCCTCGACGTCGGCCGGCTCGATCGCCGGGAAGAGCGCGACCCGCAGCTGGTTGCGGCCCAGCTTGCGGTACGGCTCGGTGTCCACGATGCCGTTGGCGCGCAGGGCCTTGGCGATCGCGCCCGCGTCCACCCCGTCGGCGAAGTCGATGGTGGCGACCACGTTGGAGCGCAGCGCCGGGTCGGTGACGAACGGCGTGGCCACCGCCGAGCGCTCGGCCCAGCCGTACACGATGGACGCGCTCTCGGCCGTGCGCTTGGCGGCCCAGGCCAGGCCGCCCTGCTCGTTCATCCAGTCGGTCTGCTCCGCGGCCAGGAAGATGGTGGCCAGCGCGGGGGTGTTGTAGGTCTGTTCGAGCCGCGAGTTGTCGATGGCGGTGACCAGGTCGAGGAAGGCCGGGATGTAACGGCCGGACGCCTTGACCTCGGCGGCCCGCTCCAGCGCGGCGGGCGACATGAGGGCGAGCCAGAGCCCGCCGTCGGAGCCGAAGCACTTTTGCGGCGCGAAGTAGTAGACGTCGGTCTCCGCGACGTCCACGTCGAGGCCGCCCGCGCCGGAGGTGGCGTCGACCAGCAGCAGCGAGCCCGCGTCGGCCCCGGACACCCGGGAGATCGGCACCGCCACCCCGGTCGAGGTCTCGTTCTGCGGGGTGGCGTAGACGTCGACACCCGCCTCGGCGACCAGGTTCGGCGCGGTGCCCGCGTCCGACTTGCGGATGGTCGGCTCGCCGAGGAAGGGCGCGTCCTTGACCGCCTTGGCGAACTTGGCGCCGAACTCGCCGAAGCTGGCGAACTGGGCCCGGTCGCGGACGAGGCCGAAGGTGGCGACCTCCCAGAAGGCCGTCGTGCCGCCGTTCCCGATGACCACCTCGTAGCCGGCGGGCAGGGAGAAGAACTGGGCGATGCCGCTGCGCAGCCGGGCCACCTGGTCGCGGACCGTCTTCTGCCGGTGGGAGGTGCCGAGGTAGCTGGTGGCCACCTCACCGAGGGCGGAGACCGCCGCCGGGCGGACCTTGGACGGTCCGCAGCCGAACCGCCCGTCGGCGGGCTTGATCTCGTCGGGAATCCGGATGGTCGGTGCGTCAGCCACGGTTCTCAAGATCCTTCCGCGTGGGCCGGGGCCCGGTCAGCGTGGCGGGCGCGGAGCGGCGGCGGGCGCGGAGGCGCGCGGTGGCCGGGATCCGAGCCCGGTCCGGCGGCACTGCCGAAGTCACATCCTCCCATCCCCGGGAGAGCGGCCGAGTTCTGGTCCCGCCCCCGGGACTGAGGCGTACGCCACAGCTGTCGTCCGGCGGGGTGGCGGCCCGGATCTGCACGCCTCACGGCTCGTAGCCGGCGACGGCGAATGCGTACGGTAACTGCGCCTTCGTCCGCCCGGCACGTGCCTTCGGGCCCTTTGCTCCGCACCCCTCGACGCACCACTCGGTCGACCTGCGGTTCCTTATCGATCACCGACTTGCGCTCCGGACCGGGCCGACACGGAGAGAGGCTGGCGCTTATCGGGGTGCAGGGCACAGGAGGCGCAGCGGTGTCTGCCGGGTGTGCCCGTGGCTCACTGAACGTCAGCGAGGGGTGGAGCGACGGGGGCCCGTCGAAGGATCGGGGCCGGCC
>NZ_SMKG01000194.1 GCF_004348525.1 Micromonospora sp. 15K316
TATAAGAGACAGCCCCCACACCGGGCAACCTGCTCGGCCGCCCGCTGCCGGACCTCTTCTTCCTGACCGTGGCCGTCGTCGGGGCGTACGCCTATCTCGCCGGTGTGCGGCGGCTGCGCCGCGCCGGGCACTCCTGGCCGCTCGCCCGCACCGCCAGCTGGCTGGCCGGGCTGCTGGTCTTCGCCGCGTTCACCGGTCTCGGCTTCGCCCGCTACGCCTACGTCCTGTTCAGCGCGCACATGGCGCAGCACATGGTGCTCTCCATGGTGGTGCCCATCCTGCTCGTCGGCGGCGCGCCGGTGACCCTCGCCCTGCGTGCCCTGCGCCGGCCGGCCGACCCGCGGGTCCGCGGTGCCCGGGAGTGGCTACTGCGCGCCCTGCACAGCCGACCCACCCGGCTGCTGACCCATCCCGTGGTCGCGCTGGCCGTCTACACGAGCGGCCTCTTCGGCCTGTACTTCAGCGACCTGCTCGGCGCCCTGATGCGCTCCCACCTCGGCCACCTCGCCATGGTCGGCCACTTCGTGGCCTCCGGCTACCTGCTCTTCTGGGTGCTCATCGGCGTCGACCCCGGCCGCCGCCGGGTTCCCCACCCCATCCTGGTGCTCGTCCACCTGGTCGCGATGATGGCCCACGGTTTCTTCGGCCTCGCGCTCATGCAGACCACCACCGTCCTCGCCCCCGACTGGTACGTCTCGGTCCACCCCGGCTGGGCGTCGTCGCTGATGGAGGACCAGAAACTGGGCGCCGGCATCGCCTGGGCGTTCGGCGAGATCCCGGCCGCGTTCGTCATGGGCCTGCTCGTCCGCCAGTGGATCCACGCCGACCGGCGCGAACAGGCCCGTCTCGACCGCGCGGCCGACCGCGCCGCGGCCACCGGCGAGGAGGACGACCTGGCCCGGTACAACGCCTTCCTCGCCGACGCCGGCCGATCCGCCGACGACCGGCCCCGGGGGCGGTGACCGCCCGGCCGGGCCGGTGGGATCAGGCGACGGTGGTGAGGTGGGCCGCGGCGACAGTGGTGATGCCGACGCCGAGCGCGGTGATGCCGACGGCGGCGAGCACGGGGGCGACCCGGGTGGCCAGTCGCAGCACGGCGTGCGAGTTCGCGCCGCGGACGACGACGGAGTTGCCGGCGATCGCGAGCAGGCCGACGCCGAAGAGGACGACGGCCATGCCGACGCCGAAGGTCAGCACCAGCAGCAGGGCGAAGGCGGCACGGCCGAGGAAGAGGCCGGTGACCAGGACGAGGAACGCGGACGGCGAGGGTACGAGACCACCGGAGATGCCGAGCATGAGCAGCCCCGGACGCTTGGTGTGCTCGTGGGTGTGCCCGTGGTCGTGCGTGTGTCCGTGCTCGTGGTCGTGGCTGTGGGAATGGCTGTGGCTGTGCCCGTGACCACCACCGCGGAGGTGCCGGCGGACGAGCCAGACGCCGGTGGCCACGGCGACGAGGCCGGCGGCCAGTTGCAGCCAGGTGGTGAGCGCCTCCATCCGGATGACGTTCGCGAGGGAGAGGAACGTCCACGCGACGCCGATCACCAGCACCGAGATCGTGTGCATGGCCGCCACGGAGCCGCCCAGCCAGGCGGCGTCGCGGATCCGGCCGCGCGAGCCGACGAGGTACGCCGCGGCCAGGCTCTTGCCGTGCCCGGGGGCGACCGCGTGGCCGGCGCCCGCGACGAACGCGAGGAGGAAGGCCAGCGGTGTCACGCCCGGCGCGTGGATGAGGTCCTGGAGCTGGTCCGGAACGGACGCGGCCTGGACGGCGGCGAGGGGTGTCATGCGGCGACCTTTCGGCGACTGTTGGACCGGCGGAACAGCACCAGCGCCACGACCACGACCGGCACGGCGCCGACCGCCACGGCGGCGAGCTGGACGGCGGCGCTGCGGCCGAGGTTGGCGCTCGTCGAGGCCGGCCCTCCGGTGAGGACCCAGTCATGGGATTCCTGCGCCGAGTCGTACACCTCGCGTTGGCCGTCGGGACCGGTGGCGAGCGCGCGGTACGCGGAGTTCAGGTCGGTGAGCATCCGCATCCGGACCGTCGCGGTGCTGACCGGTCCGGGACAGGTGAACTCGGCGGTCGCGCCGGCGCGGGCGAGCGCTCTGGGCGGCTCGACCCGGCCGACGCAGGGCTTGCCGTCACCGGTGACGGTGATCCGTTCCAGGAGGTAGGCCGGGAACTGCGTCGACGCCCCGACCAGCCCGGGATCCGAGTACTGGTAGTCGACGTTCCCGTCGGGCAGGACGCGGTCCTCGGGCAGCAGGCCGAGGGAGACCCCGAGCAGGGTCAGGTCGTCGGGGCCACCGACGCGCCACCGTACGCGCACGACGTCGGGGCGCTGCTCGTCGCGCGCGACGTCCACGGTCTGCGGATCGCCGAAGGGGTGCGCGGCGGCCGGCACGGGCGCGGTCATGACGGCGGCGGTGACGGCGAACGCCGCCAGCGCGAGGGCGCTCACCGCGCCGCGCCGACGACGACGGCGGTGCGGGGGCAAGGAGAACGCTCCGGGTCTTGTCGTGTCGAACCGCAGCGAGTCTGGCGAGCCTGCGGAAACGGGCAGGTCCGGGCCGATGATGAGCAGAGGACGGCGGTGTGAACAGTGTGTTGATCAGCCACGCCGGCGATTCCCCGAACCGGGTGGGCTCGCCTCGGGCGCGGCCGGCACCCGTTCGACGACGCTCACACCACGCCGGAGACGGCGGGCCGCCAGCGGACGGTCGAGCTATCGTCCGGCTGCGCCGAGCAGCCGGATGAGCAGGCGCGGATCCCCGGGCCAGGCGCCGAGCAGCACGTCCCGCGGCACCTGGCGTCCGGCGTAACGCAGCGCCAGGGCGACGACCACGATGTCGTCGAGGGGACCGATGATCGGGAGGAACTCGGGGATCAGGTCGACCGGGCTCATCACCCACAGCCCGGCGAGCACGATGGCGATCCGCGCCCGGCGGGGCACCCGTGGGTCCCGGCGGAGCCGGCGCACGGTGGTCACGCAGTCGGGGACGAACGCGGCCAGGTCCCGGGCGATGCCGGGCGGTAGGCGGCGGGCCAGCAGCATGAGCAGCGCCCAGGTCGCGACCAGGCAGGCGGCGGCGACACCGGTGCCGATCAGCCAGGTACGCACGTCCGCACGCTACGCCGGACCGGTGTAGCCGGCGAGCGGTTCGGTCGAGCCCTGCGGCGGGCGGACGACGTTAGCGGTCGCGACGTCCGCGACGCGGAGTCGAACAGGGTATTGCCCTACCTCCATGGCGACCGTATTCTCCACCAAACAAGTAGGAATAGTAGTCAGTTGGAAGGTCGTGGCGGTCGTTCCCCGCCTACCGGCAGTTCCTCGACCGGGCCGTCGCCGAAGTCCCCGACCGGCTCACCCGCACCGACCTGCGCCGGGCAGCGCCGCCCGACCCACCAGCTCCTCGAACCCCCTCCGATTGGAGTGCTCGTGCGAAGACTGCTCCTGCTCGCCCTGGTCGGCCTGGGCGCCCAACTCGTCGACGGCAGCCTCGGCATGGCGTACGGCGTCACCTCGACCACCCTGCTGCTCGCCATCGGCACCAATCCCGCCGCCGCGTCGGCCACCGTCCACCTCGCGGAGATCGGCACCACGCTCGTCTCCGGCGCCTCGCACTGGCGGTTCGGCAACGTCGACTGGAAGGTCGTCGCGAAGATCGGCATACCCGGTGCGGTGGGCGCGTTCGCGGGAGCCACCTTCCTGTCGAACCTCTCCACCGAGACCGCCGCGCCGCTGATGTCGATCATCCTGCTCGCCCTCGGCCTCTACATCCTGGTCCGCTTCACCGCCGTCGGCCTGCCCAAGGGCAACCTCGGCAAGCCCCTGCGCAAGCGGTTCCTCGCCCCCCTCGGCGTGGTCGCCGGGTTCGTCGACTCCACGGGCGGCGGCGGGTGGGGCCCGGTCGGCACCCCGGCCATCCTGGCCAGCGGTCGACTCGAACCACGCAAGACCATCGGCTCGATCGACACCAGCGAGTTCCTCGTCGCCGTGGCCGCCAGCATCGGGTTCATCCTCGGCATCGGCTCCGAGGGAGTGAACTACACCTGGGTCGCCGCGCTGCTCATCGGCGGCATCATCGCCGCCCCGATCGCCGCCTGGCTGGTCCGGCACATCCCGCCGCGCGTCCTCGGCGCGGCCGTCGGCGGCATCATCGTCCTCACCAACACCCGCACCCTGCTGCGCAGCGACTGGATCGACGCCTCCGACGGCGTCCGCTACACCTTCTACGCCGCCATCTACGTCGTCTGGGCCGCCGCCCTCGCCTGGTCGGTCCGGCAGTACCGCAAGCACCGCGACGAGGAACGGCAGATCATCGCCGAGGCCGAGGCCGCCACGACGGTCGGCAGGACCTCCGTGGAGAAGGCCGGCACGCCGGCGGGATGACGCCGATCCACCCCGCGGCTCGCGCTGCGGTCCAGCCCGCCCACCACGTACGGCCGTCGCGGTCCGTACGTCGTGGGCGGCCGGGCCGCAGCGACGTACGACAGCGACGGTGGACGAACCACGCGGCCCGTCCGTCGAGGCGGGGCAGGGTCGGTACGCCGCAGCCGGGGCGCATCGGGCGGGCACCGGCGACCGGCACCCGTCGCCGCGATTCCGGAGCCCGCCGGGGCGGGCGCGCACGTCGCGCGGGTGCCCCGGTCTCAGAGCCAGCCGATGGCCCGGGCGCTGAGGGCCGCCTCGATCCGGTTCCGGGTGCCGGTCTTGCCGATGGCGGCCGAGAGGTAGTTGCGCACGGTGCTCTCCGACAGGTGCAGCCGGACGGCGATGTCGGCGACCGTGGCACCGTCCACGGCCACGGCCAGCACCTGCCGCTCCCGATCGGTCAGCGGGTTCGGGCCGGCCGACAGCGCCGCCGCCGCGAGCGCCGGATCGATCACCCGTTCACCGGCCAGCACGCGCCGGATCGCCACCGCCAACTCCTCGACCGGCCCGTCCTTGACCAGGAAACCCGCCGCGCCGGCCTCCATCGCCCGCCGGAGGTAGCCGGGCCGACCGAACGTGGTGAGGATCAGCACCCGGCATCGGGGCAACGTCTCCCGCAACGTGGCCGCGGCGTCCAGGCCACTGCCGCCGGGCATCTCGATGTCCAGCAGCGCCACGTCCGGGCGCAACCGCAGGGCGGCCTCGATCGCCTCGACGGTCGTCCCGACCTCGGCGACCACCTCGATGTCGGGTTCGAGGTTCAACAGGAGGGCCAGCGCGCCACGCATCATGCCCTGGTCCTCGGCGAGCAACAGCCGGATCACGTGCTCACCCGCCCCGCGGTGGTCGCGGGGAGCCGGGCGGTGAGCAGCAGCCCGCCCCCGCGCGCCGGGCCCACGTGCAGGGTGCCGCCCGCCTGCTCCACCCGCTCGGCGAGCCCACGCAGGCCGTTGCCCGGCTCCGGCCGGCCACCCACACCGTCGTCGCGTACGGTCAGCACCGACCCGTCGGCGTCGGCGCGGACCTCGATGTCGCACCGCGAAGCCCGGCTGTGCCGCAGCACGTTCGTCACCCCTTCCCGGAGCACCCAGCGGAACGCGCCGTCGGCCGCCACGTCCAGCGGATGCCCGCACTCCCGGACGGTGACGGTGATGCCGACGTCGGCCAGGGCGCTGCGGGCGTTCTCCAGCTCCCGGCCGAAGCTCTGCTCGCGGTAGCCGGTGACCGCCTCACGGACCTCGGCCAGCGCGGTGCGTCCGATTCGCTCGATGTCGGCCGCCTCGTCCGCCGCCCGGCCAGGGTCCGCCGGGGCGAGCCGGCGCACCACCTCGGCCTTCACCACCACCAGCGACAACGTGTGGCCGAGCAGGTCGTGCAGGTCCTTGGCGAACCGGAGCCGCTCCCGCTCCACCACCGTGCGGGCCAGCTCGCGCTGGGTACGGCGAAGCTCCTCCACCAGGCGGGCCACCCGGGCGAAGGCCAGGGTCATGGCACCCGCGAGCAGCGTGATCAGCGCGACCTGGACGATGTCGCCCACCGGCAGCCGATGCGCGGACCCGATCACCAGGACGGCGGCGGTGCTGCCGCCGACCCAGCCGAACCCCCAGTT
Organism: Micromonospora sp. 15K316; assembly: GCF_004348525.1. Lineage (GTDB taxonomy): Bacteria > Actinomycetota > Actinomycetes > Mycobacteriales > Micromonosporaceae > Micromonospora. Next base: position 6,046 of record NZ_SMKG01000194.1, read on the forward strand.
CGCCCGGACCAGCCCGACGGCGCCGGCGGTACAGACGTACATCAGCAGCACCGGCCAGCCCGCCGGCGCACCGGCGTACGCCGCGGCGAGCCCGATCCCCAGCAGCGCGAGCAGGACGAGCCCGGCGTGGTGCAGAGCCGGTCGGACCGGCAGCGCCGCCACCGGCACGGCCACCAGCGCGAGGTAGAGCAGCGCGAAGACGGCCAGCCCGACCGCCGCGGTGGGAGCGTGGTGGATCTGCCCCCGGGTGATCGCCGCGGCCGGCGGCAGCAGCAGCAGCAACCACAGCGTGTGCGCTGCCACGAGCAGGAACCCGCGCCGTCGCCGGCTCCGGTCGGCGGAGTCGGCGGCGGGAGTGGCATCGGGCATGACCGTCACCGTAGCGGCAGTCGACGGCGTGCGGTCGAGCCGAGCAGGGCGAAGGTGGCGCCCCGCGCGACGGTCAGGTCGAGGCCGTCGACGGCTGGTACGGCTCCGCACCGCCGGGCGGGTCCATTGAGGAGACAACGCACATGCGTAGGTGCTGATGATCAAGGTTTGATACTGCTTCGATGTCGCGCGCGGAAACGGCACAGGTCCGGTCGATCGCACGTCACGCCCCCACGAGACGCGGCGCGGTGGCTATGATCGCCCGCGTTCATCAACGGGGAGGAATACTCGTGAGTCGTTCACGTCTGCTGCGGGTCGCCGCGTGGCTCGGCGCCTGCGCGATCGGTGTGCTCGGCACGAACGCCGTCGCACCGGTCTCCGCGGTCGCGTTGCCCAAGGGCACGCAGCTCCGCCTGGACCACACCGCACTGGTTCCCGGCTCGTTCGGCAAGACGCAGTCCGTCTACCTCTACAACTACGACACCGACTTCGCGCTGCACGACGTGGCGGTCACCATCGACACCGCGAAGCTCGCCGGCGTCGCCACGGCGGAGCTCACCTTCGACGGCCCCGGTCCGTGCGAGCAGTCGGCTTCGACGATCACGTGCAGCTTCGACACCCTCTCGTCCGAGGACCTCTACGCGGGCATCACCACGCTCACCTTCCGCCCCGAGGCGAAGGCGGGGGTCGGCGACGAGGGTGAGGTGAGCGTGCGGGTCACCAGCCGGGAGCAGACGCTCACCAGGACCTCGAAGGTGACCGTCAGCGAGAAGGTCGCCCTGGAGGTCGGGCCGATCATCAGCAAGAAGGCCGAGCCGGGCGACACCTTCACCAGCCCGCTCACGGTGAAGAACAGCGGGGAGAACGCGATCACCGGCGTCGACCTGTTCTTCTTCTACGAGGCCATGTTCACCGTGCCGAAACGCTACGACAACTGCCAGTACGGCAGCTTCGCCGCGTACTGCCACTTCGAGGGGACGCTGGCCCCCGGCCAGGAGTACGCGCTCTCCGAGGAGATGCCGCTGCGACTGCGGCCGGAGGTGCCGGCGCCGGGCGTCGCCGGAGCCGGCTTCACCTGGTCGACTCCGGTCGACGGACGCGACAACCTCGACATGGTCCTGGCCACCAAGCCGACCCGCGGCACCGAGGGCACCCTGCGCCTCGTCCAGAAGCCCGCAGGACTGCGCGCCGAGGGCGCCCAGACGGAGGACTCCGTCTTCCTCGACACCCAGCACGTGATCCTCACCGTCGAGGGTACGAACCGCTCCGACGTGACCGCCGTCGGCGGGCAGGTCCGGGCCGACGTGGGCGCCACGGTCACCGCGAAGGTCGGCGTCAAGAACCTCGGTCCCGCGTACGCCTCCGGCATCACCGCGCCGGCCGCCACCGTCACCTTCACCCCGCCGAAGGGCACCACCGTGACGACGGTGCCCGCCGGCTGCGCGAAGGCCGACACCGGCTACGTCTGCCGGACCGACGTGCACCCGCTCGAGGTGGACCAGGTCGTCACGTGGGGCTTCGGGCTGCGGGTCGACACCGCCGGGGAGCTCGTCGGCACCGTGGCGGTGAAGTCCTCGACCCCGGACGTCACGTCGGAGAACGACGTGGCCGAGCTGGTCGTGAACCGGGCCGGTGGCGCCGGCGGCGGTGGGGAAGACGACGGCCCGTCGCTGCCGATCACCGGCCAGTCCGGCATCCTGCTGGGCGTCGCCGCGGCCGCGCTGCTGGCCGTGGGAGGCGTCCTGTTCGCAATGGCGCGCCGCCGCCGTACCCGCTTCGTCGCCTGAGACCGCGACCGTTCAAACGGGACTGCCGGAGGCCCTGGTCGGACGCCGTTCCGACCAGGGCCTCCGCCCGATCCGGTGCGGGACGTCCGCGCTCGGCTGCCTGCGAAGCCGCCTGGTGGTTCCCCCCTAGCCGGGTAGCTCCACCCAGGTGCCCGGCGGGTGCGGCGGAAGGCGCAGATCCGCGAGCACCCCGAAGTGGTCGCTGGCCCACACCCCGTCGACCGGTTCGGCGAACACTCGTCGGCACTCCGCGACGTCGAGGGTCGGCCCGTGCGGGCCGCACCGGACCAGGACGTAGTCGATGCGCCGCCCCCGGTCCAGCGGCATCAGCCCGGCCCGGACCAGCGGATTCTCCGGCGAGAAGGTGTGCTCCGGCTGCTCACGGCGAGCCGCCGTCCAGCAGTCCTGGTAGCAGACGCTCATGCCGGCCAGCGACTGCCGGCCGGTCCAGAACCGCACGCTCGCGGCGTCCGGGGCGGCGTCGAAGTCGCCCAGCAGCACCACGTGCGGCTCGCCGTCCGGGCCGTCCGGGTCGCGCGGGCCGGACCGCCGCTCGGCGACGAGCTCCTCTACGTACCGGGCCGTCCGCACCGCCTGCAGCTCCCGCTCGTACTCGGCGTCGTACTGCCAGGTGGGCTTCTGGTGCGCGACGATCACCGGCCCCAGCGGTGGCGGCATCGCGACCTCCACCACGACTGCGGCACTCCACGGCAACGCCGCGGTGCGCCCGGTGACGTGCAGGTCGACCACGCCGAGGGTGCGCGTCGGCCACCGGCTGCCCAGCACGGCGCCGACCCCGTCGGCCGACCGACCCGGGTGCGGTACGAGGTGATAGTCCGGCCCCAGCAGGCCGCCGGCCTCGTCCGAGTCCTCGCCGCCGGCCACCTCCTGCAGTGCCACCACGTCGGGCCGCAGCTCGCGCAGCCCGTCGACGAGTACCGCCCCACGCTGCGGCCAGTCGGCGAAGAACGGCGCCAGGGCGTTGAGGGTGAGCACCCGCAGGCGGGCGGGCTTCTCGGACATCCCGCCATCGTCCGCCCAACGCCACGCCCCGGCAACCGGAGCGGGGGCCACAGCCACTCCCGCGCGCCCGCTAGGTCACGGAGCGACCAGGAACGCCGGAGGCGGCCAGGGTGATCTCCCGGCCCCGCCACCGGGAGCGCAGCCGTCGGTCGTGGCTGGCGAGCACGATCGCGCCCGGCCCGGAGCCCAGCGCCTCCTCCAGTTCGTCGCAGAGCTGCGGTGACAGGTGGTTCGTCGGCTCGTCCAGCAGCAGCAACTCCGGCGGATCGGCGACGAGCATCGCCAGCGCGAGCCGGCGGCGCTGGCCGACGGAGAGCGCCGACACCGGCCGGTCGAGGTCGGCGGTGGCGAGCAGCCCGAGCGAGGAGAGCGGCACCGCCTCGGCGCGCGCCGGTCCGACGGTCGACGCGAAGATCTCACGTGCGGTCCGTCGGGGCTCCTCGAAGGAGGTGTCCTGGGTGAGCAGACCGACTCGCAGGCCGGGACGCCGCCGGACGGTCCCGTCGGCGGCCAGGCGTCCGGCCAGGACCGCGAGGAGCGTCGACTTGCCCGCGCCGTTCGGACCGCTCACCAGCAGGCGGTCGGTGGCCGCGACGTCGAGCCGGTCGAGCCGGAGCCGGCCCGGCACCACCATCCGGCGGACCGTGACGACCGGTTCGTCGCCGGCGGCCGAGGCGAGCAGAGGGGCGTGGAAGCGCAGCGGCTCCGGTGGCGCGGCGACCTGATGACGTTCGAGGGTCTCCAGCCGGCGGGTGGCGTCCCGGACGCGGCGGGAGATCTGGTTCTGTACCCGGCCGGCCGTGTGCCCGTACCCCATCTTCTCGCTGTCCCGGGGAGCACGGCCGTGGGCGACCTGGTGCCCGGTCACGGCCGCGGCCAGGCGCAGCTCGGCGAGTTGCTGCTGCTCCTCGTCGTAGCGGCGGCGCCAACGGTCGGCCTCCGCGCGCTTCGTGCTGAGGTACGCGGTGTAGTTGCCGCCGAAGCGGACCGGGCCGTCGACCGCCGGATCCAGGTCGACGAGATCGGTGCAGACCGCATCCAGGAACGCCCGGTCGTGCGTGGCCACCACGACCGCACCGGGCATCGTGCGCAGCTGCTCCTCGCAGAAGGCCGCCGCCGCGTCGTCGAGGTGGTTGGTGGGTTCGTCGAGCAGGAGCGCCGCCGGACGGCGGATCAGCAGCGCGGCCAGGGCCAGCCGGCCCCGTTGACCGCCGGAGAGGGTGGCCAGTGTCCGGTAGTGCGGGATCCTGTCGAGTCCGAGCCCGGCGAGCACCGTCAGGGCGCGCCGGTCGGCGTCCCAGGCGTCGCGGTCCTGCGCCCGTTCCAGCGTCTCGCCGTACGCGGCCAGCAGCCGGGCGTGCTCCTCGGTGTCCTCGGTCGCGGAGGCCAGCGCGGTGCCGAGCCGGTCCAGGTCGGCGAGGTCGCGGCGTGCCTCGAGCAGGGCGTCCTCGAGGACCGCGGCGACGGTCGCCGTCGGGGTGAAGGGCAGTTCCTGGTGCAGGAAGCCGAGATCCGGCGGGCGGGTCACGGTGCCGCCGTCCGGTTCTTCGACGCCGGCCAGGATTCGTAACAGGGTGGTCTTGCCGGTGCCGTTCTCGCCGATGAGCCCGATCCGGTGCCCGGGCGCGGCGGTCAGGGAGATCCCGTCGAGGACGCGGCGCGTGCCTCGGACGCGGACGAGGTCGTGGGCGATCAGCGCGGGTCGCTGCCCGTGAGACATGAGGTACCTCGGAGAAGACGCGGGCGCGCGTACGGGCGCAGGGCATGACGACGGTGGCCGCGTCGACGGCGCGATCACACGCGCGTCGGCGGCCGATCCGGGCTCTCACCCGGAGATGTCGTCGTCACCTGCCACGTCTGCTCCGATCTCCGGCGACCGGCGAAGGATAGCCCACCGGCCGGCACGGCGTCCCGCACCCGCCCGGGGCTTCCCCACGGGGGTGCCCCAGGGTGTCTCCCTGGGGCGATGCCGGCCCGCCCCGGGTGAGGGTGTGCGGCATGAAACGACGCCTGATCTTCGCGCTGGTGGCGCTCCCCGCCGTGGCGGCGCTGATCCCGATGGCCGCGCACGCCCGCCCCGTAACCCACGAACCCACAGTCACCTCGTGCGCCGCGATGCCCGTCGCCGCGCCGCCCGGCGCCACCGTGGAGTCGGTGACCGCCGTCGCGCAGGCGGGGGGAACCGTCACCTTCCCGGACGCACCCCCGCTGCCCAC
>NZ_SMKG01000195.1 GCF_004348525.1 Micromonospora sp. 15K316
GCGTCCCGCCGTCCACCCCGGCGAGCCCGAGCAGCCCACCACGGCCGGCGCCGACCGGTACGCCGCCGGCCCGGCCCGACCCGGGCCGGGCCCCGATCCATCCGCCGGTGGCGGCAGCTCGACGCCGGCCCCCGTGGCGACGCCGGCCGGGACCGGCCCGCTCGACAGGCAGGCGGACGGCGCGGCGTCGCCGCCTTCGACCCCGGGCGCCCCGCCCCGGCCGGACGCCGCGCTCCTCGACGCCGACCCGGCGCCCCGGCGGGCCTGGGCCGGCGCGGTCGGCGCGGGGGTGGTCCTGGCCGTGCTCGGCGCGCCCCTCGGTCTGCTCTGGGCGGCCGTCGCCCCGGACACCCCGGTGGTCAAGGCCGCGCTCGGGGCCGTCTACGCCGAGCCGCAGCCGGAGCAGCCGATCGCGGCGGACAGCTGGTTCAGCCTGCTCGGGCTCGGGTTCGGAGTGCTCGCCGGGCTGGCGGTCTGGTTCGTGCTGCGCCGGCGGCGCGGCCCGGTCGGGCTGGTCAGCGCCGTGCTCGGCGCCTTCGCCGCCGCGGTGGTGGCCTGGCAGGTGGGGCGGCGCGTCGGGCTGGCCGAGTTCGACCGGCTGCTGGCCACCGCGCCCGAGGGGCAGGCCTTCGGCAAGCCGGCCGACCTGCGGGCCGGGGGGATCGACTGGCTGTACGGCGTGCTGCCGGTGCCGCACGGCAACCTGCTGCTGCCCGCGTTCGGCGCGGCCGTCACGTACACCCTGCTCGCCGGCTGGTCCCGCTGGCCGTCGCTGCGCCCCGAGCCCGAACCGGACCCGGCCGGGCTCAGTTGGGTGTCGGCGGTGACGCCAGCTCCTCCAGCGGCACCGGAACCGCCCGCACCTGGCGCAGCAGAGCCGCCTCGCGGTTGAGCAGCCGCAGCTCGGTGCGGAGCCGGGTGGCGGTGTCGTCGATGGCGAGCAGCCGCTGCCGGTCCTCGACGGTGAGCGCGGCCGTGGCGGCGACCAGATGGGACAGGACCGTCGGGTCCTCCGGAAGCTGCTCGGAGATGTCCTGCTGCTCCGGCCGGATCAGGCCGAGGTACTGCCGGAAGACCGAGATCACCCGGGCGGCGAGCAGCTCGGCGGCCTCGTCGGCGCCGCCGGGCTCGGGCAGCCACTCCACCTCCGCGGTCAGGTAGGCGGCGGCGCTCCGGTCCACCTCGGCGATCCTGAACCGCCGCCGGCCGACCGTGACGATGTCGAAGCCGCCCTCGGGCAGCTCGGTGACCTGCCGCAACTCGGCGGTGCAGCCCACCTCGTGCAGCGTGACCTCCCCGCCGCCGGGCACCGGACGGCCGTCGGGCGCCGTCGGGGCTACCTCCCAACCCGCCTGGATCGCCACCACGCCGAACTCGCGCGACGTGCCCTCGGGCAGCTGCACCAGATCCCGGATCAGGGCGCGATACCGCTCCTCGAAGATGTGCAGGGGGAGGACCAGACCGGGGAAGAGCACCGTTCCGAGCGGGAACACCGGCAACCGCGCAGTCACGCCGTCGAGCCTAGCCCGATCCGCCGCCGACGGCGTGTCCCGGCTCACCGTCCCGCCGTACGGGCGGTGCGGGTCGGCCCGCTGACCGGCCGCCTAGACTCGCAAGGGTGTTGAAACGGATCGACCTGCGCGGCGGCGGCCGCGATCCGCGCCGCCTCCTGCCCCGTGCCCAACTCGACGTGTCCGTGGCCGTCGAGCGGATCCGCCCCGTCGTGGAGGCGGTCCGGGAGCATGGCTACGCGGCGATCCGCGAGGCGAGCGAGCGCTTCGACGGGATCTGCCCCGACGTGCTGCGCGTGCCCGTCGAGGCGATCGCCGCGGCGGAGGGCACCCTCGACCCCGAGGTGCGCGCCGCGCTGCTGGAGTCGATCAGCCGGGCCCGTCGGGTGCACGCCGACCAGCGGCGTACCGACCACACCACCCAGGTGGTGCCCGGCGGCACGGTGACCGAGCGTTGGGTGCCGGTCGAGCGGGTCGGCCTCTACGTCCCCGGCGGTCTCGCGATGTACCCGTCGACCGTGGTCATGAACGTGGTGCCCGCCCAGGAGGCCGGCGTCCGCTCCCTGGTGGTGGTCAGCCCGCCGCAGAAGGAGAACGGCGGGCTGCCCGACCCGCGGGTGCTCGCCGCGTGCGCGCTGCTCGGTGTGGACGAGGTCTACGCGGTCGGCGGCGCCCAGGCGGTGGCGATGCTCGCGTACGGGGCGAGCGTGGACGCCGACGGCGCCGCCCGCTGCGAGCCGGTCGACATGATCACCGGCCCGGGCAACATCTGGGTCACCGCCGCCAAGCGCCTGCTGCGCGGCGTGGTCGGCATCGACGCCGAGGCGGGCCCCACCGAGATCGCCATCCTGGCCGACGAGACCGCCGACCCGGCGCACCTGGCGGCCGACCTGATCAGCCAGGCCGAGCACGATCCGCTCGCCGCCAGCGTCCTGGTCACGCCCTCGGTCGAGCTGGTCGAGGCGGTCGAGCGGGAGCTGGCCCGACAGGTGCCGGCGACCAAGCACGCGGAGCGGGTCACCACCGCGTTGACAGGTGAGCAGAGCGGCGTGGTGCTCGTCGACGACCTCGACGCCGGGCTGCGGGTGGTGGACGCCTACGCCGCCGAGCACCTGGAGATCCAGACCCGGGACGCCCGCGAGTGGGCGCTGCGGGTCCGCAACGCCGGCGCGATCTTCGTGGGCGCCTGGTCGCCGGTGTCGCTCGGCGACTACTGCGCCGGCTCCAACCACGTGCTGCCCACCGGTGGCTGCGCCCGGCACTCCTCCGGCCTGTCGGTGCAGTCCTTCCTGCGCGGCATCCACCTGGTCGAGTACTCGCGGGACGCGCTGCGCGAGGTCGCCCCGCACGTGGTCACCCTGGCGAACGTGGAGGACCTGCCGGCGCACGGCCAGGCGGTCCGCGCCCGCTTTCCCGGGGCGCTGTCGTGACCGGGCGGCCGGCCGCGCCGACCCGGGCCGGCGTCCGGCGCGGGGTGCTCTCGTGACCACCCTCGACGACCTGCCGATCCGCGACGACCTGCGCGGGCGGACGCCGTACGGCGCGCCGCAGCTGGACGTGCCCGTGCGGCTGAACACCAACGAGAACTCCTACCCGCTGCCGGAGCCGGTGGTCGAGGCGATCGGCAAGGCACTCGCCGCGGAGCTGCGCGACCTCAACCGCTACCCGGACCGGGACGCGGTGGCGCTCCGCGCCGACCTGGCCGGCTACCTCGGTCACGGGCTGACCGTCGAGCAGGTCTGGGCGGCCAACGGCTCCAACGAGATCCAGCAGCAGCTGCTCCAGGCGTTCGGCGGAGCGGGGCGCAGCGCGCTCGGCTTCGTCCCGGCGTACTCGATGCATCCGCTGCTCGCGCTCGGCACCGGCACCCGGTGGGTGCCCGGGCGGCGCGGCGCCGACTTCGGGCTGACCGCCGAGGAGGCGGTGGCCCAGGTCCGCGAGCACGCACCGGACGTCGTCTTCCTCTGCTCGCCGAACAACCCCACCGGGACCGCGCTGGACCCGACGGTGGTCACCGCGGTGCTCGACGCGGCGCCCGGGATGGTGATCGTCGACGAGGCGTACGCCGAGTTCGCCCGCCCCGGCACGGTGAGCGCCCTCGCGCTGCTCCCCGACCACCCCCGGCTGGTGGTGACCCGGACGATGAGCAAGGCGTTCGGCTTCGCCGGGGGCCGGCTGGGCTACCTCGCGGCCGACCCGGCGGTGGTGCAGGCGGCGCAGCTGGTCCGGCTGCCGTACCACCTCTCGGCGCTCACCCAGGCGGCGGCCCGCGCCGCGCTGGCCCACCGCGACGCCCTGCTCGCCACGGTGGCGGCGATCAAGGAGCAGCGGGACCGGATCGTCACCGAGCTGCGTGGCCGCGGAACGCGGGTGGCCGACAGCGACGCCAACTTCGTGCTCTTCGCCGTCGACGGCGACCAGAGCGCGGCCTGGCGGACGCTGCTCGACCAGGGGGTGCTGGTCCGCGACGTGGGCCTGCCCGGGTGGTTGCGGGTCACCGCCGGCACCCCCGCCGAGACCGACGCCTTCCTCACCGCCATGGACAAGCTGTAGTGGGCACGCCAGCCCCGCGATCGAGAGGCGAGCAATGAGCCGCACCGCACGGGTCGAGCGGATCACCAAGGAGACCAAGGTCCTCGTCGAGATCGAACTCGACGGCACGGGCAAGGCCGACATCGAGACCGGCGTCGGCTTCTACGACCACATGCTCAACCAGATCGCCCGGCACGGCGGCTTCGACCTGACCGTGCACACGGTCGGCGACCTCGAGATCGACGCGCACCACACCATGGAGGACACCGCGCTCGCCCTCGGCGCGGCGCTGGACCGGGCGCTGGGGGAGAAGGCCGGCATCCGGCGGTACGGCTCGGCCACCGTGCCGATGGACGAGGTGCTGGTCCGGGCCGCGGTGGACCTCTCCGGCCGGCCGTACGTGCTGCACGACGAGCCGCCGCTCGCGCCGTACATCGGCCCGGTCTACCCGACCAGCATGACCCGGCACATCTGGGAGTCCTTCGGCCAGGCGGCGAGGATCACCCTGCACGTGGACGTGCTGCGGGCGGCCCGACCGGGCGGCCACCCGGACGCGCACCACGTGGTGGAGGCACAGTTCAAGGCGGTCGCGCGGGCGCTGCGCGAGGCCACCGCGATCGACCCGCGGTCGGCCGGGACGGTACCGAGCACGAAGGGGGCGCTCTGATGGGCGTGCGGAACACGGCGCGGCGGCGTACGGGCGGGTGGCCGCGGTGAGCGCCGTCCTGCCGCTCCTGTTGCTGGTGCTGGCCGGTGTGCTGGTCGGCGGCGTCTGGTCGCTGCACCGGCAGGGCGCCCCGCGCGGCGCGGTGCTGCTGACCGCCGTGCTCGCGGTGCTCGCCACCGCCGGCGGGGTGCTCTGGTTGCTGCCGGGGACCGGGCAGTGAGTGCCCCGGACGTGGTGGTGCTCGACTACGGGTCGGGTAACCTGCGGTCGGCCGAACGCGCCCTGGCCGCCGCCGGGGCGACGGTACGGGTGACCGACGACCTCTCCGCCGCCTCGACCGCGACCGGGTTGGTGGTGCCCGGCGTCGGCGCCTTCGCGGCCTGCATGGCCGGGATCGAGGCGCTCGGGGCCGGCCCGGTCATCGCCGACCGGGTGGCCGCAGACCGTCCGGTGCTCGGCATCTGTGTCGGGATGCAGGTGCTCTTCGCGCACGGCGAGGAGCACGGTGTGGTCACCAAGGGGCTCGGGCTGCTGCCCGGCGGGGTCACCCGCCTCCCGGCGACCCGGCTGCCGCACATGGGCTGGAACACGGTCCGGGCGCCCGGGTCGTCGCGGCTCTTCGCCGGCCTGCCGGAGCAGAGCCGGTTCTACTTCGTCCACTCGTACGCGGTCGCCGAGCCGGGCGCGCTGGCCGCGGCCGGCGCCACGGTCACCACCGCCCATCACGGCGCCGACTTCGTGGCGGCCGTCGAGCGGGGGCCGCTCTCCGCCGCCCAGTTCCACCCGGAGAAGTCGGCCGACACCGGCGCCCGGCTGCTGCGCAACTGGCTGGCCACGCTGTGAGCGCGGTCGGTCCGTCGCCCGCCGCGACCGGGCGGGACGCCGCGTGAGCAAGGAACGTGCCCGCCGCAGGGCGGCGCGCGAGGCCGAACTGGCTCGGGAGCGCGCCGTCCGCCGCCGTCGGGTGGCCCGCCGGGAGCACCGGCGCAGGCTGGTACGACGGCTCACGCCGCAGTGGCGTCGGCGCAGCGCCGGCCGGCTGGCCCGGCACAGCCGTGCCGAGCGTGCCGGGATCGTGCTGCTCACGCTCGCGTCGCTGATCCTGATCTGGGCGCTGGTGGACGAGCTGGCGCTGCGCATCGCGCTGGTCGTGCTCCTGCTGCTCGTACTGCCGGCGATCGTGGTGATCGCCCTTGACCGTCGTACCTGACCGAGGAGAAGACGTTGAGCCTCACCCTGTTGCCCGCCGTGGACGTCGCCGACGGCCAGGCCGTCCGGCTCGTGCAGGGCGCCGCCGGCAGCGAGACCAGCTACGGTGACCCGCTGGAGGCGGCGCTGGCCTGGCAGCGCGACGGCGCGGAGTGGATCCACCTGGTCGACCTCGACGCCGCGTTCGGTCGCGGGACCAACGCCCACCTGCTCGCCGAGGTGGTGCGCCAGCTCGACGTCAAGGTCGAACTCTCCGGCGGCATCCGCGACGACGAGTCGCTGCTCGCCGCGCTGGGCACCGGGGCGGCCCGGGTCAACATCGGCACCGCCGCGCTGGAGGATCCGGCCTGGTGCGACCGGGTCGTCGGTGAGTACGGCGACCGGGTCGCGATCGGGTTGGACGTACGGGGCCGTACCCTCTCCGCCCGTGGCTGGACCCGCGACGGCGGTGACCTGTTCGAGGTGCTGGAGCGGCTCGACAAGGCCGGCGCCGCGCGGTACGTCGTCACCGACATCACCAAGGACGGCACGATGCGTGGGCCGAACCTGGAGCTGCTGCGTGAGGTCTGCGCCCGCACCGACGCACCGGTGATCGCCTCCGGCGGCGTCTCCACCCTGGACGACCTGCGCGCGCTGGCCACCCTGGAACCGGTCGGCGTGGAGGGTGTGATCGCCGGCAAGGCGCTCTACGCGGGAGCGTTCACCGTGGCGCAGGCGCTCGACACGCTCTCCGCCGCCTGACCGCCGTCGCGGGCGGGCCCGCCGCGGCCGTCGTCGCCTGCCCGCCCGCCGGGCGTCCTCCGACGCGCGTCAGTTCTCGACCGGCGGGCCCACCGCCTGGAAGACTGACCGGGTGGGTGGGGCGGTCATCGGCCGGGACGGCGTGCTGAGCCAGGCCCGGCGCTCCCTGGACGACGGCCACCCGGTGCTCCTGGAGGGCCCGGCCGGCATCGGCAAGACGGCGGTGCACCGGTCACTGCTCGACGCCGCCGCCCGCGACGGTTGGCTGCTGTTGTGCTGCGCGCCGACGGAGGTCGAACGGGCGCTGCCCTTCGCCGCGCTGGCCGACGTGCTCGCGCCGATCGCCGATCAGGTGGCGGAGCTGTCACCGCCGCAACGTACGGCCCTGGCCGGGGTGCTGCTCTCCGCCGAGGTCACCGCGCCGGTCGACGAACGGGCGGTCGGGGCGGCCACCCGGGCGTTGCTCGAGGTGGCCGCCGCCGACCCGGAGCGGCCCCGCGTGCTGGTGGCGGTGGACGACGCGCCGTGGCTCGATCCGCCGAGCGAGCGGGCGCTGCGGTTCGCGTTGCGTCGCGTGGTGCCACGGATCGCCGTGCTGGTGACCGCGCGGTCCGATCGGCCGCAGGCCACACCCGTGCCGCTCGGCCTCGACCACGGCACGACCGGCGAGCTGCTGGACCGGCTCGTCGTCGGCCCGCTCGGCGTGGGCGCGCTGCACCACGTGCTGCGGGCGGCGACCGGTGCCGCCCTGCCCCGGCCGCTGCTGGTCCGGCTCGCCGAGGAGTCCGGCGGGAACCCGCTGCTCGCCATCGAGCTGGCCCGGGCGGTGCTGCGGCTGCCGCACCGGCCGGGCCCGGGCGCGGACCTGCCGGCCGCGCCGTCGCTGCGGCAGCTGGTCGCCGATCGGCTCGCCGCCCTGCCGTCGGCGACCCGGCACGCGATCCGGCTCGCCGCGCTCTCCGGCGTGCCGACTCTGGACGGGTTGGCCCGGGCCGGGGTGGCCGCCGCCGACCTCGACCCGGCCGAGGAGGCGGGCCTGGTGGCCGTCGCCGGGGAGGAGGTCTCCTTCGCCCACCCGGTCTACGCCGCGGCGGTCCGCGCCGACGTGCCCTCGGGGGTACGCCGGCGCCTGCACCGGCTGCTCGCCGACACCGCGCGGGATCCGGACGAGCGGGCCCGGCAACTGGCCCGGTGCGTGAGCGCGCCGGCCCCCGACGCGGCGGCGGAGATCGCCGCCGCCGCGGCCCGGCAGCAGGCCCGGGGCGCCCCGGAGATCGCCGCCGGGCTGTACGACACGGCGGCGCGTCTCGGCCCGCCCGAGACGGTCGCGGAGCACGCCCGGTGGCGGCTGGCCGCCGCGCGGTGCCGCTACGACAGCGGTGACTACGTGGCCGCCCGCGCCGCGGCCGAGCAGGTCGCCGAAGAGCTGACCGGCCCGGCGCGGGGGGAGGCGCTGCTGCTGCGGGCGGTGATCGGCTGGAGCGCTGACGAGTCGCCCGAGACGATCATGGCGATCACCGAGCGGGCGCTCGCCGCCGCCCCGCCCGGCACGACGCTGGCCGGGCGCGTCCACGCGCACCTCGGGATGTTCGAGGACGCGCCGGACCTGGCCCGCCGGCACGCGGAACACGCCGCCGCGTTGCTGGCGGGGAGCCCCGACGACCGCCCGGTGTACGCCGCCGCGCTGCTGCTCCTCTTCTTCAACGAGGTCCGGGCGGGTCTCCCCGCCCGGACGGAGCTGCTGGAGCGGGCGCTCGCGGCGGAGGGCGAGGAGCCCTCCTGGCTGGCCGGGACCGTGCCGGCGATCTGGTGGCGGTCGCTGGACGAGCACGACCGGGCCCGGGCTCGCCTGCACCGGCTGCTGGACCGGGCCGTCGTCCGTGGTGACGAGCCGTCGCAGCACGAGCTGCTGTGCCATCTCGGCGAGACCGAACTGCTCGCCGGGCGTTGGTCGGACGCCGCCGAGCACATCGCGGCGGCCCGCGAGCTCGGCGAGCAGTACGGGGCCGACTCGGCGGGCGTCGAGTGGCTGGAGGGGCTGCTGCTGGCCTACCGGGGCCGGCTGGAGGAGGCCACCCGCGTCGCGGAGGCCGGCCTGCGCCGCGCCGACGAGCTGGGTGACCGGTGGCGCCGCCGGATCCACGCCCAACTCGCCGGCTACGCGGCGCTGACCGGCGGACGCCTGCCGGAGGCGGCCCGGCACTACGGTCTGCTGGCGTCCACGGTGGACGAGCTCGGGCTGGTCGAGCCGCTCGCCCAGCGTTTCGAACCGGACTGGCTGGAGTCCTGCGTCGGGGCCGGCGACCTGGTCACCGCGGAGGCGGTCCTGGAGCGGCTGGCGGTCCGGCACCGGCGCCTGGCCCGGCCGTGGACCACCCTGGGGCTGGCCCGTGGCCGGGTGCTGCTCGACGGCGCGCTCGGAAGGGACACCTCCGGCGCGCTGGTCGACCTGGCCGCCGCCCGGGCGTCCGTACCGGCCGACGTGCTGCCGCTGGACCGGGCCCGCTGCCTGCTGGTGGCCGGTGTCGCCTACCGGCGACTGCGCCGGCGACGCGAGGCCCGCGAGGCGCTGACCGACGCCGCGGCGGAGTTCGACGCGCTCGGGGCGGCGGCGTTGGCGGCCCGGGCCCGCGCCGAGGCGGAACGCACCGGGGGCCGGGTCGCCCCGCGTCAGCTCACCGGAACCGAGCTGGAGGTGGCGCGCCTGGCGGCCGCCGGCCGGACCAACCGGGTCATCGCCGACACGCTCTTCATCAGCCCGAAGACGGTCGAGGCCAACCTGGCCCGGGTCTACCGCAAGCTCGGTGTGACCAGCCGCGCCGAGCTGGGCGCCACGATGGCCCGCGGGACCGGCGTCGAGGACTGAGGGGTCCCGGCGCGAGGGTCGGCCCCTGGCGCGCCTCGAAGGATAGGGAAACACCCGATTACCCCGGCGACGTGCGGGCCTAGCGTCGAGGCATGTCCATTCGACTCTTCGTCCTCGAGCGGTACGACCGCGCTCCCGGGGAGTCCGTCGACGAGCCGGTCGGCGGGCTGACGACCGGCCTGACCCGGCTGCGGGGGGCCGTGCGGATCCCGGCCGACGACGTGGTGCTCGCGCTGGTCGAGGGGCCCGACGCGGAGACGGTGGCCGCGGTGGCCGCCGCCGCCGGCTGGCGGGTGGACCGGCTGGGCACGGCCGAGTGGATCGCCGCGCCGGAGAGCCCGGCGACGCGGGCACGGGGAGAAGCGCCATGACCGAACCGCGGGCCGTCCGGTCGCCGGGCCACCGTCCCGAACCGCGACCGCCACGGCGCCGGGCGCTGCCGGTGGTCACGCTCACCCTGGGCCTGCTGCTCGCCGGCTGCCCCGGATCGTCCTCCGATCCGGGCGAGCCGTCGGCTGGCCTCACGGCCGGGGGCGCGTCGGGTGGCGCGGCGCCGGCCGGGGCGACCGCCACGCCGGTCGACGTCGCGGTCACCGCGGTCACCGACGACCGTGACCGGCCCACTCTCGTCCGGTTCGTCGGCCTCGTCTGAGACCGGCTCTGATCGCCGTGGAGGTTGCGTTGAGACAGACCCGTCGTACTGCCCGGCCCGCTGCTCTGCTGTTGGCCGGTCTGTTGCCGCTGGTGGCCGGGTCGGTCGCCGGCTGCGGCTCGGACCAGGAGGATCCGCCGCCGGCCTCCGTCGGGGCGCTGCCGTCGGAACCGCCGGCGAGCAGCGCGCAGATCGCGCCGACGGCCGAGGCGCCGGCCACGGTGGACCCGTGCGCGCTGGTGACCAGGAAGGAGGCCGAGCGGCTCGCGGGCACCGGGCTGGGCGAGGCCAAGCCGATCCGGGAGACCTGCACCTACAACTCGCCCGCCGACGGGCCGACGGCCCAGGTGGAGGTCTTCGTCGGCCCCGGCGCGAAGAAGTTCCTCGACATCGAGCGCGAGCTGGGCCACGAGCTGCGAGCGCTGGCCGGCGTCGGCGACGAGGCGTACGCCAGCCAGGAAGCGGTCTTCGTCAGCCGCTCCGGGCAGTGGGTCTCGGTGCGCCTGGTCCGGCTCAACGATCCGGCGGAGAACCGCGCGCCCCTGGAGCAGGTGGCCCGTACGGTGGCCGGTCGGATCTGAGCGGGACGGGGGGCGTGATGCGTGGGGTGCGGTCCTGGCCGCCGGGCGGTCCCGGGACCGGTCGGCGGGTTCGCGTACGTTCGCTGGCGGCGTTGACCGCGCTGGCCGTGCTGCTCAGCGGGGCAGTGGCGTGTCAGGGCGGGAACGGGGGCGACAGCGGGGTCGTGGATCCGTACGATCCGGTCGCCGTCCGGTACGGGCTGGCGCCGCGGCCGCACCCCGACGTCACGTACCAGCCGGACGTGGTGTTCGTCGGCGGTGGCGGGAACGCCGTCCGCTCGGTCACTGACGACGGCCTGACCTGGCGGATCGATCCGGAGGCGGAGCACGCCGACGAGCTCGCTCCGGGCCGGGTCATGTTCCTGACGTCCCGGGCGGTCGGCCGGGTGGCGCAGGTGCGCCGCGACGGTCGCGACCTCGCGGTCACGATCGCCCCGGTCGAGCTGACCGAGGTCATCCGGGACGGGAGTTTCCGCACGGACGCGCCCGTGCCGTTGGACCGCCCGGTCGCGTTCTCCGCGGGTACGCCCGCGTGGACGGTGGCCGACCTGCCGCCCGAGCCGACGCCGAGCGGCGGCACCGGCGGCGGTACGCCGATCGCGGGGACCGGCGGCGGTCTCCTCGGCGGGGGCGCGACGGGCGGGGA
>NZ_SMKG01000196.1 GCF_004348525.1 Micromonospora sp. 15K316
CGCCCGCCCCGGACCGGGCGTTGCTGGCCGAACCGCTGCCGGTGATCCAGATCGCCGGTGACCGGGTGGCCGTCGCCGCCGCGGACCGGCGCGGACTGCTCGCCACGGTGGCCGGCTGCCTGGCCCTGCACCGGCTCGAGGTGGTCGCCGCCGACGCCTCGACGGTTGACGGGCGAGCCCTGGTCGAGTGCCGGGTACAGCCACGGTACGGGCTGGCACCCGATCCGATCGCGGTCGGCGCCGACCTGCGCCGGGCGGTCGCCGGTGACGTCTCGGTCGTGCGGCGGCTGCGTGGCCGGGCACTCGCGGGCCGGGCGGCGGGCGCCGCCGCGCGGGTGGTCTGGCACCGGGAGGCCGCCACCGAGGCGGTACTGCTGGAGCTGCGCGCCGCCGACGCCGCCGGGCTTCTCCACCGGGTGACCCGGGCGCTCGACGACGCGGGCGCCCAGGTCCGGGCCGCCCGCATCGCCACCCTCGGCGGGGACGTGGTCGACGTCTTCTACCTCGTCGGGGGCTGGCCCGACGACGCCACCCGGGCCCGGCTGGAGGCGGCCGTCCTCGGCGCGGTGTGAGGCGACGGCCGCTACGTCGTGGCGCGTAGCCGAAGAGCCGCCCGCCGGCCGACGCGCGCCGCTCCGACGCGCGCGACCCTGGACAGCACGGTCGGGGCCGCCGGTACCGGTGCTCCGGGAGGCAGAATCTGCTCGAAGGCCGGCGACGCCGGCCCGCCCGGACTTCGCGCCGGCTCCCCGACCGCCGCGCGGGGCGTCACGGACCTCGGCGAGGCATGGACCGGCGGGTGGGCAGGACGGGTTTCGACGGGAGGGGCGGCGTGGACCGGAGACGACCCGGGTGGCGGGAGATCGTCGGTGACGTGCCGCTCGCCGTCGTGCTGCTCGCCGTCGGGCTCCTCGGCACCGGGCCGGCCACCGCGCGACAGGGCGTCACCGCCGACGGCTCGGCGTACGCGCCGGTGGTGGTCGCCGCGCTGGCGCTGGTTCTCCGGCGCCGGTGGCCGTTCGCCACGCTGGCGGTGACGGTGCTGGCCGCCGGCGCGTACCTGGTGCTGGGCCACCCGTACGGGCCGATCCTGCTGTCGCTGCTCGTCGCGGTCTACAGCGTCGCCGCGCACCGCGCGCTGCGGCCGGCGGCGGTCGGCGCCGCGGCGGCGCTCGTGCTCCTGACCGTGCACGTCTTCGTCGGCTCCGGGTCCCCGGGACTGCTGGGGCTGATGCCGGCCGTGGCGTGGGTCGTGGTGCCGTTCGCGGTGGGGACCACCGTGCGACTGAGCCGGGAGGCCGGTGCCCGGGCTCGCGCGGAGGAGGCCCGGCGGCTGGCCGACGGGGAACGGCTGCGGGTGGCCCAGGAGGTGCACGACGTGGTGGGGCACGGCCTGGCCGCCATCCACATGCAGGCCGAGATCGCGCTGCACCTGCTGGAGAAGCGGCCCGAGCAGGCGCACACCGCGCTCGCCGCGATCAGCCGTACCAGTAAGGAGGCGTTGGACGAGCTGCGGGTGACGCTCGCGGTGGTCCGCCGGGGTGACGGGACGGCCGAGCGGGCGCCCGCGCCGGGACTGGCGCAGGTGCCGGCGCTGCGGGACCGGCTGGCCGGCGCCGGGCTGCCGGTCACCGTACGGGTCGACGGGGAGCCGACGGCGTTGCCGGTGGCGGTGGACCTGGCCGCGTACCGGGTGGTCCAGGAGTCGTTGACAAATGTGCTGCGGCACGCCGGCCCGGCGACCGCCGCGGTGCGGATCCGGTACGCAGCGACGGAGGTCGAGGTGGAGGTGACCGACACGGGTCGCGGTGTCGCCGCCACCGGGTCCGCCCCGACCGGCTCGGGGCTGGCCGGTATGCGGGAACGGGTCACCGCGTTGGGTGGGACGTTCGACGCCGGGCCCGCCGCCGGTGGCGGGTTCCGGGTCCACGCGAGGCTGCCGGTGGAGGAGCGCTCATGATCAAGGTGTTGATCGCCGACGACCAGGACCTGGTCCGGATCGGGCTGCGGGCCCTGGTGGAGAGCGAGGAGGGCCTGGCGCTCGTCGGGGAGGCGGCGGACGGGCTCGCCGCCGTGGAGGTGGCTCGGCGGGCGCGCCCCGACGTGATCCTGATGGACGTCCGGATGCCGGGCGTGGACGGCATCGAGGCGACCCGGCGGATCGTGGCCGACCCGGAGCTGACCGGCACCCGGGTGATCGTGCTGACCACCTTCGAGCTGGACGAGTACGTCTTCGACGCGCTGCGCCACGGGGCGAGCGGGTTCCTCACGAAGGACACCCGGCCGGCGGAGCTGCTCCGGGCGATCCGGTTGGTGGCCGAGGGCGAGGCGCTGCTCTCGCCCTCGGTGACCCGGCGGGTGGTGCGGGAGTTCGCCACCCGGCCGTCCCGGGTGCCCCGCCCGCACCCCCGGCTCGGCACGCTGACCGACCGGGAGCGCGAGGTGGTGGGGCTGGTCGGTGAGGGGCTGAGCAACGAGGAGATAGCCGAGCGGTTGGTGGTCAGCCCGGCCACGGCACGGACCCACGTCAGCCGGGCGATGGTCAAGCTCGCCGCCCGCGACCGGGCCCAGCTGGTCGTCTTCGCGTACCAGTCGGGTCTGGTGCGGTGGTGACCGTCCAGGGATCGGGGCGGGGCGGCGACCGGTCGCGGGCTGGCCCGGTGGGAAGCACCGGGAAGGTGGGACGGTTACCCTTGCGGTGGCCGGCCTTGTGCGCGCCGGCCGGCTTGTGCCCGCCGGAACACTGACAAACGGGATGTTCGAGTGTTTGACACCTTGAGTGACCGCCTCTCCGGGATCTTCACCAAGCTCCGCGGCAAGGGTCGGCTCACCGACGCCGACATCGACGCCACCGCGCGCGAGATCCGCCTCGCGCTGCTGGAGGCGGACGTCGCGCTGCCGGTCGTCAAGGGCTTCATCGCCAACGTCAAGGAGCGGGCGCGCGGCGCGGAGGTCTCGCAGGCCCTCAACCCCGCCCAGCAGATCGTCAAGATCGTCAACGACGAGCTGGTCAACGTCCTCGGTGGCGAAGGGCGGCGGCTCCAGTTCGCCAAGCAGCCGCCGACCGTGATCATGCTGGCCGGTCTCCAGGGTTCCGGTAAGACCACGCTCGCCGGCAAGCTGGCCCGCTGGCTCAAGGCCCAGGGGCACCAGCCGCTGCTGGTCGCCGCCGACCTCCAGCGTCCCAACGCCGTCGGGCAGCTCCAGGTGCTCGGTGGCCGCGCCGGCGTCGAGGTGTACGCCCCGGAGCCCGGCAACGGCGTGGGGAACCCGGTCCAGGTGGCTCGGGACTCGATCGAGCACGCCCGGCGGGCGGCGCGGGACATCGTCATCGTCGACACCGCCGGCCGGCTCGGTATCGACGCGGAGATGATGCAGCAGGCCGCCGACATTCGTGACGCGGTCGACCCCGACGAGGTCATCTTCGTCATCGACGCGATGGTCGGCCAGGACGCGGTACGCACCGCCGAGGCGTTCCGCGACGGCGTCGGCATCACCGGTGTCGTCCTGTCGAAGCTCGACGGTGACGCCCGTGGTGGTGCCGCGCTCTCCGTCCGCGAGGTCACCGGGCAGCCGATCCTCTTCGCCTCCACCGGTGAGAAGCTCGAGGACTTCGACGTCTTCTACCCCGACCGGATGGCCAGCCGGATCCTCGGCATGGGCGACGTTCTCACTCTGATCGAGCAGGCCGAGGCGGCCTTCGACGCCGATCAGAAGGAGAAGATGACCGCCAAGCTGATGGGCGGCGAGCAGTTCACCCTGGAGGACTTCCTCGACCAGCTCATCGCGGTCCGCCGGATGGGCCCGATCGCCAACGTGCTGGCCATGATGCCCGGTATGGGGCAGATGAAGGACCAGCTCGCCGAGCTGGACGACAAGCACTTCGACCGGGTCACCGCGATCATCCGGTCGATGACCCCGTCCGAGCGGACCAACCCCAAGATCATCAATGGCTCGCGCCGGGCGCGTATCGCCAACGGCTCCGGGGTCACCGTGATGGACGTCAACCAGCTGCTCAACCGCTTCGCCGACGCGCAGAAGATGATGAAGCAGATGGGCGGCATGATGGGCCTGCCCGGCGGACGACGCAAGGCGACCAAGTCCCCGAAGAACAAGCGCAAGGGCACGAAGGGCGGCGGGCGTCCCCGCGCCGGCGCCGGGCTGCCCGGCGGCTTCCCGGGCGGTATGCCGCAGCTGCCGGCCGGGATGGACCCGAACGATCTCGCGAACCAGGGGCTGCCGCCCGGCTTCAAGCTGCCGAAGATCGACTTCAACAAGTTCGGCAAGGGGGAGAAGCGCGGCTGAGTGCCGCCTCCGGCGAGGCGGGTCGTGACGGTGCCCGGCGCGAGGACGCGCCGGGACAGCGCTCGAAGTAGTACGGCAACCACCGCCTGCAGAAGCCGCCGAACGGCGTGACGGCCGGGCAGACCCGCCGGCTGAAGCCGGACAGCGCCGCGACGTCCGGCCGCTCGCTCCGGTGGAAGAGACCGATCGTGACGGCGAAGACGCCCCGCCGGACCGCCGCCTGGACGCCCGCGACCAGCGCGTCGGCATCCAGGGCGTCCTCGGCGGCGTTCCTCCCGATCAGCTCGCCCGCCACCGCCGGCAGGACGTTGTCGCAGAGCACGGTGATCAGCTTCGGGTTGGGTGACAGGTCGATGACCGGGGAGGCGTACCCCGTCCGGTTCACGAAGGCCTCCGTGAAGGGCAGCAGGGCCCGGGTCGTCCCCCAGCCAACGGTCAGCCGCACCGCCTCCGCCCCGGACTCGGCGACCAGGCGCAGGTGCGTGGCGAGCAGTGCGTACCGCAGGCGGGGGTTCTCCGCCAGCCGCTGAGCCAGGCGCAGCTCCTCGTCCGTGAAGCACCGCCGGCCGAGCATGTACAGGCTGGCCAGCTCCCGTGCCTCCACCGTGGTGAGCCGCGCGTCGACCGGATCCTCGGGCGCCCGCGGGCGGCCGGGCGCGGTGCCCCGCCCGACGTGACCGGCGCCGACGGCGGCGTGGAACTCCGCGAGGACGCGCTCCACGGTGGGCGGCGCGGCACCCGGCGCCGCGTGGGACCGTTCGACGAGGTCGGGCCAGGCCGCGGCGAGCAGGCGCATCGCCTCCCGGCAGGCCTCGGAGTGCGACACGTGCTTCGTGGCAGCCAGCCGGTCGATGCTGCGGAGCAGGAAATCCGCGGGGGAACCCGGGCCGATCGTCGTGCGTGCCCGCTCCAGCGTCGCCCGGCTGCTCCGCTCGGGCGCCACCGTGAAGTAGTCGTCCAGGTCGTCGTGGTCGGCGGCGCCGAACTGGACCGCCACGCGCTTCGCCCGGGTGACCCGATCCCAGTAGTGCTCCCGCAGCAGGACCGGATCCGCCTCGATCGGGTCGAGACCGTCCGGGTCGCGGCCCCGTTCGCCGGGTGCCAGCCCGCCGCGCACCAGCGACCGTACGAAGTGGTCGTTCTCCACGACCACGTGAGCGGGAGCGCTGCGCAG
This sequence comes from Micromonospora sp. 15K316, assembly GCF_004348525.1. Taxonomy (GTDB): domain Bacteria; phylum Actinomycetota; class Actinomycetes; order Mycobacteriales; family Micromonosporaceae; genus Micromonospora. The sequence continues at coordinate 5,480 of NZ_SMKG01000196.1, forward strand.
CCACACCTCGGACGCCAACTTGGCCGTCTGCATCTCCTCGTTGACGAACCGTAGGTACGACTCGAGCCTCGGTCGATCAGGCCGCATCGGTCTCGCGATCCAGGGCGTCCGGGGCCACCAGGCCCGCGTAGAGCGCGAAGAGGCGTGCCGCGACCTCCCGACCCGGCGTACCGAGGACGAGGAGGTCGGCGGCGAGGGCCGCGGCGAGCGCCCCGAACGCGCTCGCCGTGACGAGGGAGTCCTCGTCCTCGGTGCGCTCCGCGGTGCGGCCGAGATCCACGACGAAGCGGTGGAGCGAGCGGGCGACCCGCTGCCCGTCGGCCGGGCCCCAGACCAGGTCGACGTGCCCCGAGGGCTGTGCCCGTGCCATGCTCCGGTCGAGGACCCGCAGGCAGCCGTGGAGCTCCTCGACGCTCCGGTCGAACGGCCGGTCGACGTGCCCGGGCGCACCCTGTCGAACCCAGTCGGCCCGCAGCCGGGTCAGGAAGTGCCGGATCCGGTCCGGCGCCATCTCACGGATCACGATCCGGGCGCGCTTGCGCTCCTCCTCGCTCAGGTCCGCGTAGAGCGGCATGTTGAGCGGGCCTTGCAGGTCGTACTGGAGGCGGGCGACGAGTCGCTCCGCGGCCGGCACGTCACCGTCACGGGAGCCGGCCAGAGCGGCCTCGCGAAGCCGGTTGAGCGAGACACCCGCGCTCAACCGGGCATACCAGCCGTCGAGCCCGGCACCCTCGAGAAGGTGCCGATCCGGATCGATCACGAGGCCGGGCCGGCTGACCGACAGCCGCAACGCGCCGACGATGCGGGTCGCCTCGCCGCGCAGCGCCGCCAGGAAGCCGGGACCGGCCGCCCCGGTCAGCAACCACCTGTCGAGCTCGTTAGCCGCCAGGTCCCCGACGCCGAGCTGGTCGCTGCCGTCGTCCGTACGGTGGAAGGACGCCATGATCGCGCTGCGAGGCGCTCCGGTGGAGGTCCGGTAGCGGTGGTGGACCAGGCGACTCGCGGCGAAGATGGTGTGGCACGGCGCCGCCAGGTCCTTGAGGTGGACGACCCGTGGCAGGCGGTCGTCGTGGAAGCGCGCCTGGGCGGCGAGCGCCTCGTCGACCCGGGAGCGGGACGGGAAGATGCAGCTGTCCTCGTCGCTCCACGGGTCACCGTGCGGGCCCACGTGGCACTGCCGGAAGAGCCGGTTCGTCCGCGGCAGGTAGGTGAGCCCCTGCCCGGAGGGGCCGCGCTCCGTCCCCGACGTCCACGTGACGATCACCTTGAACTCGTCCATGAACGGGTTGTTGTCGACGTGCAGGGTGTTGTCCCGCGCGACGACGTCGAGCGGCTGGGTGTCCTTGGCCCGCAGGTCGACGATTTTCACGGGCCCGCCGAGCGCGTGGGCGACGAGCGCGACCAGGAGGGGGTGGGCGAAGGTCTCCCGGAAGTGGGGATCGTCGAGCAGCAGGCTGGACTGGGCCGCGTTCAGGTAGCTGTGCAGGGAGCCGCGGCTGCCCTTGTCGCGCATCACCGAGTCGTACGCCTCCCGCGCCTTGCCGAAGCGCGGTGCCGGGAGGAGCCCGGTGAAGCTCAGCGCCCCCTCCCCGGCGAGGTTCGCACTCATCGTGACGAACGCCTCGGCCAGGCGGTCTCCCGCCTCCTGCTCCCGGCACGCCGCTGCGACCAGGCCCTCGACCTCGCGGCGGAAGTCGGCGCTCTCCCGCGGCCGGCGCAGCTGCCGGTACGACTGCGGGCTGGCCAGTTCGTCGGCCGGGACGAGGGGCGCGTAGCGCGGACTCATGGCGTCACCGTCCCGATCACCACGCTCGACCGGGTCAGGTCGGGATAGCGTTCCAGGCCCGCCAGGGCGCGTCGAACCTCGTCGCCCGCACTCTCGTCGCCCAGCTCGCCGTAGGCCCGCTCGAGCCGGTGCAGGATCGACCGTACCGACCGGGCGTTACCCAGGGATTCCTCCACCCTCCAGGCGCGCTCGAGCCAGGTGCACCCCTGATCGAGGTCGCCGGACCTGAGGCCCACCTCGCCGAGAAGGCGCAGCGCCAGCGCCCGGCCGTAGGCGTTCCCCCGGTCCTCGCAGATCGCGAGGCTGCGCAGCCCGAGAGCCTGGGCCCAGGCGTGCCGCCCCAATTCGTTGAGTGCGCGGGCGGCGTCGTACAGACCACGCGCCTCGCGTACCGGATTGTTCGTCCGGCGGGACTCCCGGGCCGCGCGGACGCCCCACCGGAGCGCCTCGGCGTGCTGACCCGATCGGAGCGCGAGCTCCGCCATGGCGTGCTGGGCGGAGGCGACCCCGCTCTCGTCGCCCCGCGCGGCGTCCAGCGTCATCGAGATGCCCAGCTCCTCCTTCGCGGCCGCCAGCCGCCCGGCGTCGGCGAGGGCCCGGCCGAGTGCGCGTCGTGACAGACCCTCCATCGCCGCGTCGCCCGCGACCGCCGCGGCGACTGCCGCCTGCTGGACGGCGAGGGTCCTCGTCACGTCCTGCCGCCAGTAGAGGAACGTGTTGACCGACCGCGCGAAGCGCGTGACGAAGGTGAACTCCCCGGCCGCCGCGGCCTCCTCCATCAGGCGGTTCATCGCGGGGGTGAGCGACTCGAACCAGGCCAGGGCCTCGGCCACGGTGAAGCGTGTGGTGGACGCGATGGCCGCCGTCTCCTCGTCCAACCGCAGCGGATGCCGGTGCGGATCGACGGCGTGATCGGCGGCGTAGCTGAGCGCCAGATAGACCGTGCGGATCCGCCGGCCGACCTCGGCCTGCTCCTCGTCGCTCATGACCCGGGAGCGCGTCTCGGAGAGGTAGGCCTTGATGATGTCGTGCATGCGGTAGTGGCCCACCGTGACCTCGTCGACGAGGGAGGCCATGCAGAGGGCCTGCAGCATGCGGTCGCAGTCGCGCGCGGCCGTGTCGAGGATCAGGGCCAGCACCGACAGCGAACATTCGTTGCTCGGCAACATCGACGCGATGTAGAGGACGCGCTTCGTCGAGGCGTCCAGATCCTCCACCGACCACGAGATCACCCGGCCGACCTCGATGCCCAGTCCGGCGCCGTCGAGGAACCTGAGCGGGCTCCGCTCGGATTCGATTCCGCGTACGGCGTCCCGAACCGTCCAGCTGGTGTGAATGGCGAGCTTCGCGGAGACGATGGCGAGCGCCAACGGGTGACCTTCGAGGAGTTCGACGATGCGTCTCGCGCTGCTGTCCGCCTTGTTCACCCGAACGAATCCGACGCGTTCTGCGAGCAGTTCGACCCCCTCGTCGGTGGTGAGGAGTGGCAGCTTGAGCACCTTCGCCTCGTGCCGGACGCTCATCTCCGGAATGGCGCGACGGCTGGTGACCACGAGGCCGGATCCGAAGCCCGGAACGAGGTCACGCACCTGGTCGTAGGAGCCCACGTTGTCGACGACGACCAGGCACCGCTTGCCGGCGGTCGCGGCTCGGAACACCGCGCCCCACTCGTCCTCGTTGTCGGGCAGGTCGGCGCGGGTGATCCCGAGCGTGGCCAGGAAGGTGCGGACGGCGTCCCGGGCCTCGATACGTGGAGTGCCGGAGTAGGCGCGCATGTCGACGAAGAACTGGCCGTCCGGATAGTTGTCGATGCGCGAGCTCGCCCAGGCGAGTGCGAGCGTCGTCTTCCCCGACCCGGCCAGGCCCCAGAGCATGCAGGATCGGGAACCGCTGCCCTCCATGGCCTCGTCCATGGCCTGCAACAGATGGTGCCGGCCGACGATTCGTCCGATGCCGCCCGGGAGCATGTGTGGTCGGGCGGCCGACCAGACCGTCGGATGCGGTTGCTGGACGTAGATAGCCCCGGAGCTGCCCACCTGGAGGATCTGGTTCGCCGAGAGCCCCCGGGCGACGTTCTGCGGCGAGTTCTCGGCAACGGGGCCCATACCTCTTCCCTCCGGTGAAGCGTCCCTTCGCGACGATCGACGGCGCTCGCTCCGCACACCCGCCTACATGGTGACGTCACCGACGTGCTGGGCCTGGATCAGTTTCCCGACGTCGCTGGAGTGCACCGTGTTGGTCGCCCCGGCCGGCGCGGAGGCGTGCCGGAGCGCCCGCAGGAGTTCCGGGTCCTCGGCCGCGTACCGGGCGAGGACCTCGCCGAGCCGTGCCGTGTCCTCCGCCGAGGCAGCCCCCTCCGCGGTCCGGTCCAGGGCCCGTACGACGTCGTCCGGCTCGTCCCGCGTGGTGAACCGCTGTCGGATCGCCTCGACGAGAGCGGCCCCCGACCCCTCCGCGATCTTGAGTAGCGCCGCGGAAACGATGGCCTCGATCATTGCGCGCCTCCTGAGAGGTCGAGGTGGACGGCGATCGGCGCGGTATCGCTGTCGGGGCCACCGGTCCCGGCACGGATATCGGGGAGACGCCGAGGGGGGAGTCTTGACGCCCGGCGGCGGTGCTCCGGTGCCGGGCATCCGATTCTTCTGCGGTTTCTGCTAGCCGCTGGGCCGGTCGTGCGGGATGGGGCGGATGGTGCGCGAGGCAACATTACCGAGTGGTGCGATCCGAAGAAAGCCTCATGACGGGGCACGCGGCCAGGATTGCTCATGTCGGATTTTCGACAGGCCGCCGGAGCGAATGGCGTCGGGCGGCCCGCCGCCATTTCCCAGAAACCATTCCGCAGGCTTCGGCTCCCGGTTCCACCGATGTTCGTCGTGTTCTTCCGTCCCGTCCATCCGCGCGGTTGCGGGGCCCGAAGGGCTGCGCGGTGAGCAGGAGGACGCGGACCCGGCGGTCGCGGCGCGGGGCGATCCGGTAGGACTGTGCACATGGCTCTGCATGTGCGCGGTGTGCTGCTCCCGGACGACGAGGTCCGCGATCTGTGGTTGGTTGGCGACCGGGTGACCTTCGAGCCGGTGCCCGGCGCCGAGACGGTCGCCGACGGGGGCTTCGTGCTGCCCGGGCTGACCGATGCGCACTGCCACATCGGCATCGCTCGGGGCGGGGCCCCGATCACCTCGCTCGACGAGGCCCGCGAGCTGGCCCGCATCGACCGGGACGCCGGAGTGCTCGCCATCCGCGACGCCGGCTCCCCGTACCCCTACCCCGAGCTGGACGACGCCGACGACCTGCCGCGTCTCGCCCGCGCCGGCCGGCACGTCGCCCCGCCGAAGCGCTATCTGCGCGACATCGGGGTGGAGGTCGGCGCCGGCGCGGTGGCCGCCACCGTGGCCGAGCAGGCGCAGGCCGGCAACGGCTGGGTCAAGCTGGTCGGGGACTGGATCGACCGGGGAGTGGGCGACCTCGCGCCCGCCTGGGACGCGGAGACGATGACCGCCGCGGTCGAGGCGGCGCACGCCGCAGGTGCGCGCGCGGCGGTGCACACCTTCTCCGAGTCCGCGGTGGAGATCATGGTGCGGGCCGGGGTGGACTCGGTCGAGCACGGCACCGGCCTGAGCCTGGACCTGATCGACCTGATGGCGCGTCAGGGCACCGCGCTGGTCCCCACGATGATCAATATCCGTACCTTCGGCGGCATCGCCGACCAGGCGCGCGCCAAGTTCCCCGGCTACGCCGACCACATGCTGGCCCTGCGTGACCGCTTCCCGACCGTGGTCCGGTCCGCGTACGAGGCGGGCGTGCCGATCTACGTGGGCACCGACGCCGGCGGTGGCATCGACCACGGTCTGGCCGCTGAGGAGATGCTGCTCCTGCACGAGCAGGCCGGCATGGCCGCCGTGGACGTGCTGGCGGCCGCGTCCTGGCGCGCCCGGGAGTGGCTCGGCTTCCCCGGCCTGGTCGAGGGCGGCCTCGCCGACCTGGTCGTCTACCCCGAGGACCCGCGCGCCGACCTGCGCGTCGTCCGCACCCCCACCCGCATCGTCCTCCGCGGCCAAGTAATCCGCTGACCCC
>NZ_SMKG01000197.1 GCF_004348525.1 Micromonospora sp. 15K316
CCCCTCAACGGCGCCGCCCCCACCCGTCCCGTCCGGGCCAGCGCGAGTGCCATCGCCGTCACCATCGCCTGCGTACTGCCGGTCTTCCTGGTCGGTGGCCTCGCCGTCCAACTGGGCGAGGAGTTGCGATTCTCCCCGGCCGGGCTCGGGCTGGTGGTCTCCGTCTACTTCGGGGTCGGCGCGCTCGCCTCGGTTCCGTCCGGCGCCCTCGCCGAGCGGTACGGGCCGGCGGTGGTGGCGCGCGCCGGGATCCTGCTCTCCACCGCCTGCCTGCTCGCGGTGGCGACGCTGGCCCGCTCGTTCCCGGTTCTGCTCGGGCTGATGGCGGTCGGCGGCGTCGCCAACGCCCTCGGTCAGCTCGCCAGCAACGCCGCGCTCGCCCGGCACGTCCCGCCGCACCGGCAGGGGCTCTCGTTCGGGGTGAAGCAGGCGGCGATTCCGGTCTCCACGCTGCTGGCCGGGGCGGCCGTGCCGACGATCGCGTTGACCGTCGGCTGGCGGTGGGCGTTCGTCGCCGCCGCGGTCGCCGCGCTGGCCACGTTGCTGGCCGTACCCGCCCGGGAGGGCGGGGCGACACGGCGGGCGGGCCGTGTCCGGGCCGGCCGGGGCACCGGCGCGCTCGTGGTCATCGGGGTCGCCGCGACATTGGCTGCGGGCGCGGCGAACGCGCTGGGCACCTTCGTGGTCGACGCCGCCGCCGCGCGCGGGCTGGCACCGGCGCTGGCCGGGCTGATGCTGACGCTCGGTGGCGCGGTCTGCGTCGTCACGCGGGTCGGCTCCGGGTGGCTGGCCGACCGTCGGTCCGGGGGCCACGTCGCAGTCATCGCCGCCATGCTGCTGGTGGGCGCGGGCGGGCTCGGTCTGCTCACGGTCGCCGGGGTCGCGCCGCTGGTGGTGGGCGTGGTCCTCGGCTTCGGGTTGGGCTGGGCGTGGCCCGGGCTGCTGAACTTCGCGGTGGTCCGGCTGCACCCGCAGGCCCCGGCCGCCGCCACCTCGATCACCCAGACCGGGGTGTACGCGGGCGGCTGCCTCGGTCCGCTCGGCCTCGGCACGGTGGCCGCCCGGATCGGCTACCCCGCCATGTGGGGAACGGCCGCGCTGGCGATGCTCCTCGCCGCCGCCCTCATGCTCACCGGCAGCCGCCTCCTGACCCGGCCCTGACGCTTTCCCGGCCAGCCGGCTCGTCGATCAAGAGGGTTGCGTCCTGGCCGGCCCGGTTCTTGACGCAGACCTCTTGATCACCGCAGCGGGAGCGGCGGGGTGGGGATCAGGAGGTGCGGTCGGCCACGAAGTCGCAGAGCGACTCGAGGGCGCGGCGGGCCGCGTTCTCGGGCAGCGGGGCGAGCTTCTTGCGGGCGTCCTCCGCGTAGCTGCGGACGGTCTCCCGGGCCCGCTTCAAGGCCGGGCTCTCCCGCAGCAGACCGAGCGCCTCGGCGTGCAGGTCGTCGTCGGTCACCGCGCCGACGCCGAGGATCTCGCGCAGCCGTACGGAGGCGGCGTCGGAGTCGTCTCCCGAGCGGGCGTAGAGCACCGGCAGGGTCGGTACGCCCTCGCGCAGGTCGGTGCCGGGAGTCTTGCCGGACTGGACCGACTCGGACGCGATGTCGAGCAGGTCGTCGGAGAGCTGGAAGGCGACGCCGATCGTCTCGCCGTAGCCGGCCAGCGCCTCGGTGTGCTCCGGCGACGCACCGCCGAACAGGCCACCGAACCGGGCCGAGGTGGCGATCAGCGAGCCTGTCTTGCCGGCGATCACCTCGAGGTAGTGGGCCACCGGGTCCTCGCCGGGGCGGGGCCCCACGGTCTCGGCGATCTGGCCGTGCACCAGCTGCGAGAAGGTGCGCGCCTGCAGGCGTACCGCCTCGGTGCCCAGATCGGCGGCGAGGTCGGCGGCCCGGGCGAAGAGGTAGTCGCCGACCAGGATCGCGACCGAGTTGGTCCACCGGGAGTTGGCGCTCTGCGCGCCCCGGCGCACGGCAGCCTCGTCCATCACGTCGTCGTGGTAGAGCGTCGCCAGGTGAGTGAGCTCCATCACCACCGCCGCCGATACGACCGGCACGGCGCCCGGGTCGCCGAACTGGGCGCCGAGGGCCACCAGCAACGGCCGGAACCGCTTGCCACCGGCCTCGACCAGATGCCGGGCCGCCTCGGTGACGAACGGGTCGGCGCTGGCGACTGTCGACCGCAGCTCGGTCTCGACGGCGTCCAGCACGGCCAGCACGGACTCCTCGAGGCGGGGATCGGCAAGGTAGAGACCGAGTTCCCCGAACTGACCCGCGCCACGCCGACTCCGGCGGCCGCCGGAGCCGGTGGCACCTGTACCCTCGCCAGCCGGTTTCACCACGGTTCAACCATGCCACACGCGTTCGACCAGCCCCGGGCGGGGGATGCATGCGACGGGGGGCAGCGACCCGCCCGGGCAGCGGCGGGCGGGGACGCACGAAGGCCGGTACGCCAGGGCGTACCGGCCTTCGGGTGGAGCTTCTCGTCATCTGACGAATTCGGCGGCTCCGGTGGCCAGGTCGAGCAGTGGTGCCGGGGCGACACCGAGGACCAGAGTCGCCACCACGCCGATCATCAGCGCCGCCGCGGTGAGCCCGCCCGGCACCGCGACGGTCGGAGTGGACTCGCCGGGCTCGGAGAGCCACATCATCACCACGACCCGCAGGTACGGGAACGCCAGCACCATGCTGGTCAGCACACCGGCGACCACCAGCCACGCCCGCCCCTCGGCGAGCGCCGGGCCGAAGACCGCGAACTTGCTGGTGAAGCCGCTCGTCAGCGGGATGCCGGCGAAGGCGAGCAGGATGAACGTGAAGACGCTCGCGAAGAACGGGGAGCGTCGGCCCAGCCCGGCCCAGCGGGACAGGTGGGTGGCCTCCCCGTCACCGTCGCGCACCAGGGTCACCACGGCGAACGCGGCGAGCACCGAGAAGCCGTACGCGACCAGGTAGAACATCGTGCCGGAAAGTCCGTCCTTCGACGGCGCGAGCACGCCCACCAGCAGGTAGCCGGCGTTGGCGATCGAGGAGTACGCCAGCAGCCGCTTGATGTCGGTCTGGGTCACCGCGAGCACCGCGCCGACCAGCATGGTAAGCACCGCCACGATGCCGAGCACCGGGGTGAAGTCCCAACTGGCGCTGGCGAAGGCCACGTGGAAGACCCGGAGCAGGGCGCCGAAGGCGGCGACCTTGGTGCAGGCGGCCATGAAGCCGGTGACCGGGGTCGGCGCGCCCTGGTAGACGTCCGGCGTCCAGACGTGGAACGGCGCGGCGGCCGCCTTGAACAGCAGGCCGATGGCGAGCAGCGCCATACCGGCGAAGAGCAGCACCCGGCTGGCCGGCGACTCGTTCACCGCCGCGTTGATGGTGGCGAAGTCCACCCCGGCGGAGCGGCCCGGGATGCCGGAGGTGAAGCCGTAGATCAGCGCGACGCCGAAGAGGAAGAACGCCGAGGCGTACGCGCCGAGCATGAAGTACTTCAGCGCCGCTTCCTGGCTGAGCAGCCGCCGGCGTCGGGCCAGCGCGCAGAGCAGGTAGAGCGGCAGCGAGAAGACCTCGAGCGCGATGAACATGGTCAGCAGGTCGTTCGCCGCCACGAAGATCAGCATGCCGCCGATGGCGAACGTGACGAGCGGGTACACCTCGGTGGTACCGCCGGCGCCGTCGGCCTGCCGCCGGTCCTCGGCGGACTCGGCGGTGATCGCGGCGTGCGCCACGAAGGCGCCGCCACGCTCCACCGCCCGCTCACCGATGAGCAGCAGCGCCATCGCGGCGAGCACCAGGATGCCGCCCTGGAGGAAGAGCGTCGGCCCGTCCACGGCGATCGCCGAACCGGCCGTGATCAGCCGGTCGTCGCTGTTGAGCACCACCATGGTCAGCGCGGCGAGCACCGCGAGCAGGGCCAGCGACAACTGGACCACGTGCCGCCGGTGCCGCGGCACGAACGCCTCGACCAGGACGCCGACCAGCGCGGCCCCCAACATGATCAGGATCGGGGCGAGCGCCGCGTAGTCGATCGACGGCAGCTTCAGTTCACTCACCGGGCCAACCTTCCGTTCGCGACTGGGTCGCCGTCTGCGCGCGACTGCGGGGCTCGCTCCGCCCGCGCCTCGCGCCCGTGCCTGGGCTCGCTCACGATCGCTCGTCCACCCTTCCCGCTCACCGGCCGGCCTCCTGCACGGTGGTGACCACCGACGGGGCGGGATCGGTCCTGCCGATGTCGTCCATGGTCGCCTGGACAGCGGGGTTGATCACGTCGGTGACCGGCTTCGGGTAGAAGCCCAGCACCACGATCAGCGCGACCAGTGGAGCGATCACCACCTTCTCGCGCAGGTTGAGGTCACGCCGCATCCCGTCGATCTCGGTCAGCGCCGGGTTGAGCGTGCCCTGCGTGGTGCGCTGCACCATCCACAGCACGTACGCCGCCGCCAGGATGATGCCGAGGGTGGCGATCACCGCGACCGGCTTGTTCACCGTGAACGCACCGATCAGGACCAGGAACTCGGAGACGAAGGGCGCGGTGCCGGGCAGCGCGAGCGACGCCAGACCGGCGAAGAAGAGCACCCCGGCCAGCACCGGTACCAGCTTGCCGGCGCCACCGAAGTCGCTGATCAGCGCCGAGCCGCGGCGCGCGATCAGCATGCCCACCACCAGGAAGAGCAGGCCGGTGGCGAGGCCGTGGTTGACCATGTAGAGCACCGCGCCGGTGCCGGCCTGGGTGGTGAAGGCGAAGATGCCCACGCCGATGAAGCCGAAGTGCGCGATCGAGGTGTAGGACACCAACCGCTTCAGGTCGTTCTGCCCGACCGCGAGGAGCGCGGCGTAGATGATGCCGATCAGCGCGAGCGCGAGCGCCCACGGCGCGAACCACTTGGCCGCGTCCGGGAAGAGCGGCAGGCAGTACCGCAGGATGCCGAAGGTGCCGACCTTGTCGAGCACGCCGACCAGCAGCGCCGCCGCGCCGGCCGGCGCCGCGCCACCGGCGTCCGGCAGCCAGGTGTGGAACGGGAAGAACGGCGCCTTGATCGCGAAGGCGACGAAGAAGCCGAGGAAGAGCCAACGCTCGGTGCCGGTGGAGATGTCCACCTGCGACAACGCCTGCCAGTCGAAGGTCTTGCCGCCGACCACCCAGAGGCCGATCACCGCGGCGAGCATGAAGAGGCCGCCGACCAGCGAGTAGAGGAAGAACTTGACGGCCGCGTACTGCCGCTGGTGGCCGCCGTAGCTGCCGATGAGGAAGTACATCGGCACCAGCATGACCTCGAAGAACACGTAGAAGAGGAAGACGTCGGCGGCGGCGAAGACGCCGATCATCGTGCACTCGAGGACGAGCAGCAGCGCGAAGTAGACCGGTACCGACCGCTTCGAGGACTCGGCGTCGTGCCACGACGCCAGGATCACCAGCGGCACCAGCACCGCGATCAGCATCAGCATGACCAGCGCGATGCCGTCGGCGGCGAAGGTGAAGTGGACGCCCCAGTTCGGGATCCACGGGTACGACTCGCGGAACTGGAAGCGGTCACCGTCGACCTGGAAGGCGATCCACATCACGACCGAAAGCACCAGCACCAGCAGCGACCAGCCGAACGCCACCTGCTTGGCGAGGTCCGGCCGGCGACGTGGCAGCAGGGCCACCACCAGGGCGCCCACCAGCGGCGCCACGGTCAGCACCGAGAGGAACGGGAAGTTGGACATTATGCGGCCTTACCTCCGTCGTCACTGCGTGGTCCGCCGGCGGGGGCGGCCGGGAAGAGGTCGATCACGCCAGCCACCCCGCCTGTACGGCCAGGAACGCCGCCACCACCAGCAGCGCGCCGGTCAGGATCGAGGTCGCGTACGACCGGACGAAGCCGGTCTGCAGCCGCCGGAGCCGGCCGGAGCCACCGCCGACCGCGGCGGCGAGACCGTTGACCAGCCCGTCGACCCCCCGGTTGTCCAGGAAGACAAGCGCCCGGGTGAGGAAGATGCCCGGCTTCTCGAAGACCGCCTCGTTGAAGGCGTCCGTGTAGAGGTTGCGGCGGGCGGCGGTGACCAGCACCCCGGCCGGCTGCGGCGCGGTGGCCGTGCCGTTGCGGAAGAGGAACCAGGCCAGCCCGACGCCGAGCACTGTCACCAGCAGCGAGAGAGTGGTGATCACGATGTGCGGCAGGACGGTCTCGTGCTCCGCGTGCTCCCCACCGAGGCCCGCGGTCGCGGTCAGCCAGTCCGGCACCGAGGTGGAGAGCAGGAAACCCGCGCCGATCGAACCGAGCGCCAGCAGGATCAGCGGGACGGTCATCAGCTTCGGCGACTCGTGCGGGTGCTCGATCTCCTCGGTCCAGCGCTTCGGCCCGTGGAAGGTGAGCACGAAGAGCCGGGTCATGTAGAACGCGGTCAGCCCCGCGCCGAGCAGCGCCGCCCCGCCGAAGAGCCAGGCCGTCCAGTCGTCACGCCCGAACGCGGCCGCGATGATCGGCTCCTTCGAGAAGTAGCCGGAGAGCGGCGGGATGCCGATGATGGCCAGCCAGCCCATCATGAACGTCAGCCAGGTGGTCCGCATGTGCTTGGCCAGCCCGCCGAAGCGGCGGATGTCCACCTGGTCCTTCATCCCGTGCATGACCGAGCCGGCGCCGAGGAACATGTTGGCCTTGAAGAAGCCGTGCGCCAGCAGGTGGATGATGGCCAGCGCGTACGCCCCGCCGCCGAGCCCGACGCCGAGGAACATGTAGCCGATCTGGCTCACCGTCGACCAGGCGAGCACCCGCTTGATGTCGTCCTTGGCCGCGCCGATGATGCAGCCCATCAGCAGGGTCAGCGCGCCGACGCTCACCACCACGAGCTGGAGCGTCGTGTTGGCCGAGAAGACCGGGTTGGAGCGGGCGATCAGGTAGACGCCCGCGGTGACCATGGTGGCCGCGTGGATGAGCGCCGACACCGGGGTCGGGCCCTCCATCGCGTCCGGCAGCCACGCCTGGAGCGGGAACTGGCCGGACTTGCCGGTCGCGCCGAGCAGGAGCAGCAGACCGAGGACGAGCACGGTGCCGCCGGTCAGCGCGCCGACGTTCGAGAAGACCTCGTCGTACTGGGTGGTGCCGAGGGTGGCGAACATGATGAAGATCGCGATGGCCAGACCGGCGTCACCGACGCGGTTCATCAGGAACGCCTTCTTGCCGGCGGTGGCCGCACTCGGCCGGTCCTGCCAGAAGGAGATCAGCAGGTACGACGCCAGACCGACGCCCTCCCAGCCGACGTAGAGCATCACGTAGTTGTTGCCGAGCACCAGCAGCAGCATGGCGGCGACGAACAGGTTGAAGTACCCGAAGAACCGCCGCCGGCCCCCGTCGTGCGACATGTACTCGACCGCGTAGAGGTGGATCAGGAAACCCACCCCGGTGATCAGCAGGACGAAGAGCGCGGAGAGCGGGTCGAAGAGCAGACCGAAGTCCACCCGGAGGTCGCCGACCGTGATGAAGTCCCAGAGGCTCAGCTCGACGGACTTGTTCTCCAGGCCGCGCAGCTGGAAGAACGACACGAGGCCGAGCACGAACGACACACCGATCGCGCTCACCCCGAGCCAGTGCCCCCAGCGGTCGGCGCGCCGGCCGAGCAGCAGCAGGACCGCCGCACTGACCAGCGGGATCGCCACCAGCAGCCAGACGCTGGCGAGCAGGCCGTCCGCCGTCGCGTACGTGACGGCCCCCGCCGGCTCCGCCGGGGCGTTCGTCAGTATCTCTCCCACCGCAGGCCCCTCTAGTACTTGAGCAGGTTGGCGTCGTCGACGCTCGCCGAGCGCCGGGTCCGGAAGATCGCCATGATGATCGCGAGGCCGACCACGACCTCGGCCGCGGCCACCACCATCACGAAGAACGCCATGATCTGGCCGTTGAGGTCACCGTTGATCCGGCTGAAGGTGACCAGCGTCAGGTTGGCCGCGTTGAGCATCAGCTCGACGCACATGAACAACACGATCGCGTTGCGGCGGATGAGCACCCCGGCCGCGCCGATGGTGAAGAGGATCGCCGCGAGGACGAGGTAGTAGTCAGGAGTCACTTGTCCGTACCCTTCGGCGAGACCTCCTGGGCGGTCAGCTCACGGACCGGCAGGATCTCCGGCGTGCTCCGCTCGCTGAGCCGGCCGTCCGGCAGCCGGGCCGGCGTGGCGACCGAGCTGCTGGTGGCGAAGACACCCGGGCCGGGCTTCGGGCCGGGGTAGTTGCCGGGCCGGAAGCGCGCCTTCATGGTGGCGACCTGGTCCATCTTGTCCTGCTTGCGCCGCTCGATGTGCGCCAGCACCATCGCGCCGACGGCCGCCGTGATCAGCAGTGCCGAGGTCAACTCGAAGGCGAAGACGTACTTGGTGAAGAGCAGCCGGGCGATGCCCTGGACGTTCCCCTCGGCGTTGGCCTGCGTCAGGCCGGCCGCCGTGGTGCCCTCCAGTGCCCGGTAGAGACCGCCGCCGACCAGACCGGCGAAGCCCAGGCCGAGCAGGATCGCCGCGGTCCGCTGCCCGCGCAGGGTCTCGATCAGCGAGTCGGACGCATCCCGCCCGACCAGCATCAGCACGAACAGGAAGAGCATCATGATCGCGCCGGTGTAGACGATGATCTGCACCATGCCGATGAACGGCCCGGCCTGGAGCACGTAGAAGACGCCCAGGCAGAGCATGGTCAGCACCAGCCAGAGCGCGGAGTGCACCGCGTTGCGGGCGGCCACCATCCCGATCGCGCCGATCAGCGCGAGCGGGGCGAGGATCCAGAAGGTGACCTCCTCGCCGCCGGACACCCCGCCTGCGGCGGCGAGCACCGTCTGCGTGGTCATGCCTTGTCCCCCTTGCCCGCGGCGGCCCGCTGGGCGTGCTGCTCCGCGCCAGGGAAGGTCACCCCGGGGTGCTCCTCCACCTGGTACCGGCCCGGGCTGTTGGCGGCGCGCTCCGCGCCGGCCGAGGTCCCCGGGTTGGTCAGGCCGCCGACGTAGTAGTCCTTCTCGCTCTCGCCGAGCCGCATCGCGTGCGGCGGCTGCTCCATGCCCGGCAGCAGCGGCGCGAGCAGCTGCTCCTTCGTGAAGATCAGGTCCTGCCGGCTGTCCCGGGCCAGCTCGTACTCGTTGCTCATGGTCAACGAGCGGGTCGGGCAGGCCTCGATGCAGAGCCCGCAGAAGATGCACCGCGCGTAGTTGATCTGGTAGATGCTGGCGTACCGCTCACCCGGGGAGAAGCGCTGCTCCTCGGTGTTGTCGCCACCCTCCACGTAGATCGCGTCGGCCGGGCAGGCCCAGGCGCAGAGCTCGCACCCGATGCACTTCTCCAAGCCGTCCGGGTGCCGGTTCAGGATGTGCCGCCCGTGGTAGCGCGGCGCCGAGACCGGCGGCTTGAACGGGTAGTCGGTGGTGACCACCTTCCTGAACATGTGCGAGAAGGTGACCCCGAAGCCCTTGAACGTTCCGGTGATCGCGCCCACGTCACACCTCCCTGGACTCCGAGCCGGCGGTGACGTTCGCCGGCTCCCGCTCGGCGACCACGCGCCTGGTGCGCGGGCTCGGTGGGATCTGAAGGTCCATCGGCGGCAGCGGGAAGCTGCCGTGCGGACGGTTGTTGACCTGCTCCTGGACGGTCACCCTCGGCTGCGGCTTCCGGCTCGGCCAGAGCAGCGTGACGAGCAGCAGTACGCCGGCTGGAACGCCGACCGCGATGAGCTTGCCCCGGGTGTCCCAGTCCTCGATCGACCGCAGGCCGCTGAGCACCAGGATCCAGACCAGGTTGATCGGCAGCAGCACCTTCCAGCCGAAGCGCATGAACTGGTCGTAGCGCAGCCGGGGCAGCGTGCCGCGGAGCCAGACGAAGACGAAGACCAGGGCGATCACCTTGCCGAAGAACCAGAGCATCGGCCACCAACCGGAGTTGGCGCCCTCCCAGAGGGTGATCGGCCAGGGCGCTCGCCAGCCGCCGAGGAAGAGCGTCGTGGTGACCGCGGACATGGTCACCATCGCGACGTACTCGGAGAGCATGAAGAGCGCGAACTTCAGCGAGCTGTACTCGGTCATGAAGCCCGCCACCAGCTCGGACTCCGCCTCGGGCAGGTCGAACGGCGCGCGGTTGGTCTCGCCGACGGTGGCGATGAAGAAGATGACGAAGCTCGGCAGCAGCAGGATCGCGTACCAGCCGGGCGCCGGGATCTCGGTGCCGAAGAGGGTCAGCTGGGTGGCGTCCCCCTGTGCGGCGACGATCCCGCTGGTGCTCATGGTGCCGGCCGTCATGAAGACCGCCACGATGCTCAGCCCCATCGCGACCTCGTACGAGATCATCTGGGCGCTGGAGCGCAGACCGCCGAGCAGCGGGTAGGTGGATCCGGAGGCCCAGCCGCCGAGCACGATGCCGTAGATGCCCATGGACGAGCAGGCCAGCAGCACCAGCACCGCCACCGAGACGTCGGTGACCTGCAGGGGCGTCCAGTGGCCGAAGATGCTCACCATCGGGCCGAACGGCACCACCGACAGCGCGGTGACCGCGCAGATCACCGAGATGGTCGGGGCGAAGAAGAAGACGACCTTGTCGGCGGCCCGCGGGAGGATGTCCTCCTTGAAGGCCATCTTCAGGCCGTCGGCCAGGGTCTGCAGCAGGCCGAGCGGACCGACCTGGTTGGGGCCGGGCCGCACCTGCATGTAGCCGACCACGCGCCGCTCGAACCAGACGCCGAGCAGGGTGGCCAGCACCGCGAAGACGAAGGCGAAGACGATCTTGATGAGGACCAGCCACCACGGATCCCGGCCGAAGTCGGCCAGGGTCGGGTCCTGGGCCAGGTAGACCGCGTTCATCGTGCCCACCTTTCGTTCGCGACTGCGGGGCTCACTCGCGCGCTCCTCGCGCTCACTGGGCACCCCCGGAGTTGAGCAGCGGATCCGCGACGCCTGCCTCGTCCGCCGCCGACCGGCCGGCCGGCACGGCCGCCGCCGGAGCGGGGACGGAGATCCGGACCACCCGGCCGGAGATCGCGCCGAGGCTGCGCCGGACGGTCGCGCCGGGCGAGTTGGTGGGCACCCAGACCACCCCGTCCGGCATCTCGGTGATGGCGGCCGGCAGCGTGACCGCGCCCCGGTCGGTCCCGACCGTCACCGCGTCCCCGTCCGCGACGCCCAGCGCCTCGGCGGTGCCCTTGCCCAGCCGCACCAGCGGCGGGCGGGCGGTGCCGGCGAGATGCTCGTCGCCGTCGAGGAGGCTGCCCAGGTCGATCAGCTGGTGCCAGGTGGCGAGCACCGCCTCGCCCGCGCCCGGCTGCGGCACGGCCGCCGGCTCCACCGACGGGGCGGCGGGCCGGGTGGTCCCTGTCTCTTATACACACTGACGCTGCCGACGA
>NZ_SMKG01000198.1 GCF_004348525.1 Micromonospora sp. 15K316
AAGCTGCGGTGATCAAGAGGTCTGCGTCACCGGGGCCGCCCGTCCGCGACGCAAACCTCTTGATCAACCTGACGGGGTGGGTGGTTCGGTGGTGGGGGGTTCGGGTTCGGTGGCGCGGATGGCGTCGGCGTACGCGAGAGCGGCGCGACGCAGGGCCGCCTCCGGGTCGAGACCGGCCTCCCGGGCGGCGGCGACCGTGGCCAGCAGGCCGGCCCCCAACTGCGCCTCCGCGTCCACCTGTCCCTGCGCGAGCGGCGGCGGCACGGCCAGCCCGAACCGCTCGGCACGCTCCAGGATCTTCGCGGCCAGGGCGAGCGCCGGCTGGCTGAGCGGAACACCGTCCAGCACGGAACCGCTCGGCTTCTCGGCCCGCTTGATCCGGTCCCAGTTGGCGGTGATCTCCTCCAGGGTCTCCGCCTCGACACCGGCGAAGACGTGCGGGTTCCGCCGGATCATCTTGTCGACGAGGCCGCCCGCCACGTCGTCCACGTTCCACCGCTCGCCCTCGGGCAGCTCCTCGGCGAGCCGGGCGTGCAGCACCACCTGGAGCAGCACGTCGCCCAACTCCTCACGGAGGGCGTCGGTGTCGCCGGCGCTGATCGCGTCGTACGCCTCGTAGGACTCCTCCAGCAGGAACCGGGCCAGGCTCTCGTGCGTCTGCGCCCGCTTCCACGGATCGCCACCCGGGGAGGCCAGCCGGTCCATCACGGCCACCGCGTCGAGCAGCCGGGCGCCCGGCGGGTCCCACGAGCCGTACATCAACTCCAGTTCCGCCAGGCCGGGCTCCCGGGCCAGCCGCAGCCCCAGCTCCCGGGCGAGCGTCTCGTCACCGCTCGGCCCGGCCAGCCAGACGGCGGTGCCGTGCTCGCGGACCGCGTCGAGCAACGCCTGCGTCGCCGGGCCGTCGATCACCGTGACCCGGCCGCCGGCGGCGCGGATCGCCACGGTCGACTCGCTCTCCGCGCCGGTCAGCACCGGCGCGGAGCGTACGACGTCCCAGGCGGCCGCGGTCAGCAGCCCGGCCGGCAGCCGGGGCGAGGTGACCAGCAGGACGATCCGCGCCGACATGGTCAGTTACGGACCGGCTCGGTCGCTCCGGCCGGGTCGGCCGGCTCGCTCGACGGGAGCGGCTCCGGGGTCGAGATGTCGGTGACCGTGCCGGCCCGGTCGAGGTAGGGCAGGTCGTACTGGCGGGTGCCGGCCCCGGGCACCTGCAGCAGCGCCGGAATCGCCAGCGAGGAGTAGCGCGGGTTGAGGGTCACGTCCTCGCGATCCACCGCCTCCTGGAACTCCTTGCTGAGCGCCACCACGGCCGCCACCTGCCGGGCGATGTCCGGCTGCGCGAACTGCGTGCGCTGGTCCTCGACGGACCATCCGGGCGGCGCCACACCGGCCTCCACCAGGTTGTCGTAGACCTCGCTCCGCTCCTCATCGGTCAACTCGGCCGGCGGCATCGAGTCCTGGAGCGCGAGGTAGTGGTTGTACCAGTCCGCGGCGAGCTTCGCGTACTCCGTGCCGGGCACGCCCAGGTCCTGGCCCAGCTGCTCGGCGCTGATCTGGTCCCGCACCGCGATCTGCTTCTCCGCCGTGAGCCGCGTGGCCAGCTCCAGACCCACCAGCACGTTCAGCACGTCCTGCTGGTCGACGTTCCACCGCAGCTGCTCCGGTTCGGGCGAGGCGGACGGGCCGTTCTGCTGCTGGATCGCCGCCCGGACGGACTCGGCGAACTTCGCCTGGCCCTCATCCTGGATCGCGTCGACCCGGTCCAGCTGGTAGGTGATGTCACCGACGTACGCGGCGGCGTCCGGCGCGGACCGGCCGCAGGCGGCGAGGGAGAGCACAGCGAGGGCCGCGACGCTGGCGGCGGCGATGAGTCGGCGAGCACGCATGAAGGTCACTCTCTCACGCCGACCCTCCACCTGTGACGCCCCCCACCCGGCCCGGCGCCTCCACCCGCGATCATGAAGTTGTTGCGCGTCGTGTCGGCGTGTCGCGGCAACAACTTCATGATCGACGGAGGGAGGACGGTCAGCCGGCGGTGGTCGTCAGCGCCGGCTCGCCGAGGACGTCGGAGAGGAGCTGGGCGCACCACTCCAGCAGGGCCTGGTCGCGCAGCGGCTCGCCACCGACCCGGCGGGTACTCGGCCGCGGCACGCTGACCTGGTCGGCGGCCTGCTTGTAGACCGAATCCGGGTGGTAGCGCTTGAGCCGCATCTGCTTGGAGTCCGGCAGCGGCAGCGGGCTGAACCGGAGGTGCTTGCCCTGCATCGAGACGTCGGTGAGGCCGTACCGGCGGGCCAGCAGCCGGAACCGGGCCACCGCGACCAGGTTCTGCACCTGCACGGGTGGCTCGCCGTACCGGTCGGTCATCTCGGCGACCACCTCGCGCAGCCGCTCCTCGTCGCGGGCCTCGGCGAGCTTGCGGTACATCTCCAGCCGCAACCGCTCCACCCCCACGTAGTCGTGCGGCAGGTGTGCGTCGATCGGCAGGTCGATCTTGACGTCGGTCTCCTCCTCGGGACCCTCGCCCTTGAACGCCTGCACCGCCTCGCCGACCATCCGCACGTACAGGTCGAAGCCCACGCCCTCGATGTGCCCGGACTGCTCACCACCGAGCAGGTTGCCCGCCCCCCGGATCTCCAGGTCCTTCATGGCCACGTACATGCCGGCGCCCAGCTCGGTGTGCTGGGCGATGGTGGCCAGCCGCTCGTGCGCGTGCTCGGTGAGCGGCTTCTCCGGCGGGTAGAGGAAGTACGCGTACGCACGCTCCCGCCCCCGGCCGACCCGGCCCCGGATCTGGTGCAGCTGGGCCAGGCCGAGCAGGTCGGCGCGCTCGACGATCAGGGTGTTGGCGTTCGGGATGTCGATGCCGGACTCGACGATCGTGGTGCAGACCAGGACGTCGAACTCCTTCTCCCAGAAGCCGACCATCACCTTCTCGAGCGCCTCCTCGCTCATCTGCCCGTGCGCCACCGCGACCCGCGCCTCGGGCACGAGCTCCCGGATCCGCCGGGCCGCCCGCTCGATCGACTCGACCCGGTTGTGCAGGTAGAAGACCTGCCCGTCGCGGAGCAGCTCACGGTGCACGGCGGCGGCGACCTGCCGGTCGTCGTACGCCCCGACGGCGGTGAGCACCGGGTGCCGCTCCTCAGGCGGCGTGGCGATGGTGGACATCTCCCGAATGCCGGTGATGGCCATCTCCAGCGTGCGCGGGATCGGCGTGGCCGACATGCTCAGCACGTCGACCGAGGCCCGCATCGTCTTCAGGTGCTCCTTGTGCTCGACGCCGAAGCGCTGCTCCTCGTCGACGATCACCAGCCCGAGCGACTTGAACCGGGTCGCCGCCTGGAGCAGCCGGTGCGTGCCGATGACGATGTCGGCCGTCCCGTCCGCGGCCATGGCGAGCGTCTGCTCCGCCTCCTTCGGCGTCTGGAACCGGGACAGCTGCCGGATCGTCAGCGGGAACTGGCTCATCCGCTCGGCGAACGTGTTGTAGTGCTGCTGCACGAGCAGCGTGGTCGGCACCAGCACCGCGACCTGCTTGCCGTCCTGCACCGCCTTGAACGCCGCCCGTACCGCGATCTCGGTCTTGCCGTAGCCGACGTCGCCGCAGATCAGCCGGTCCATCGGGACCGTCTGCTCCATGTCCCGCTTGACCTCCTCGATCGCGGCGAGCTGGTCCGGCGTCTCCTGCCACGGGAACGCGTCCTCCAGCTCCCGCTGCCACGGCGTGTCCGGGCCGAACGCGTGCCCCTTGGACGCCTTCCGGGCGGCGTAGAGCTGGATCAGCTGGGCGGCGATCTCCCGGACCGCCTTACGGGCCCGGGCCTTGGACTTCTGCCAGTCCGAGCCGCCCATCTTGTGCAGCGTGGGCTGCTCGCCCCCCACGTACCGGCTGAGCTGGTCGAGCTGGTCGGTCGGGACGAAGAGCCGGTCGCCGGGCTGGCCACGCTTGCTCGGGGCGTACTCGATGACCAGGTATTCCCGCGAGGCCCCGTTGACGGTGCGCTGCACCAGCTCGACGTAGCGGCCGATGCCGTGCTGCTCGTGCACCACGTAGTCGCCGGCCTTCAGCTCCAGCGGGTCGATGGTGTTGCGCCGCCGGCTCGGCATCTTGCGCATGTCCCGGGTCGACGTGCCCCGACCGCCGGTGAGGTCGTTGCCGGTCAGCAGCACGAACTTCGACGCTTCGTCGACGAAGCCGGCGTTGAGCGAGCCGCAGGTGACCAGGAGCTCGCCGGCGACCGGCGCGGCCGGCACCTGCTCGGTGAGCCGGGCGCCCAGCCCGGCGTCGCGAAGCACCTCGACGGCGCGCGTGGCGGGACCATGCCCCTCGAAGACCAGCGCGATCGACCAGCCCTCGCCGGCCCAGCGCTTCAGGTCGTCGACCACCCGTGCGGTCTCACCGTGGTAGAGCGGCGCCGGCTGCGCGGCCAGCGTCACCGCGATCGCGTCGTCGGGGGTCACGCTGACCTCGTCCGGCGCGTCCTCCCAGGGCTGCCGCTCCGGCGCGGCCCCCGGCTCGGCGAGACCGAACGGGGAGAGCGTCCACCACGCCTGGCCCAGCTTGCCGGCGGCCGCGCGCACCTCGGCGAGGCTGCGGAAGGCGGCCGCGCCGAGGTCGACCGGCGCCTGACCGCCGACGGCCGCCGCGGCCCAGCTGGCCTGGAGGAACTCCTCCGAGGTACGCACCAGGTCGTGCGCCCGGGTGCGGATCCGCTCCGGGTCGCAGAGCAGCACGTGGGTGCCGGCCGGCATCACGTCCAGGAGCAACTCCAGGCTCTCGTTGCCGAGCAGCGCCGGGACCAGCGACTCCATCCCCTCGACCGGGATGCCCTCGGCGAGCTTGTCGAGGATCTCCGCGAGCTCCGGGTGCCGCTCGGCGAGCGCCGCGGCCCGCTCGCGCACCTGCGGGGTGAGCAGCAACTCCCGGCACGGCGGCGCCCAGAGCTGGGTCACCTGCTCGATGGTCCGCTGGTCGGCGACGGCGAAGGTGCGGATCTCCTCCACCTCGTCGCCCCAGAACTCGACGCGGGACGGGTGCTCGTCGGTGGGCGGGAAGACGTCGAGGATGCCGCCGCGCACCGCGTACTCGCCGCGCTTGGTGACCAGGTCGACCCGGGCGTACGCCATGTCGGTGAGCCGGCGGGCGACCTCCTCCAGGTCCGCCTCGGCGCCGGGAGCCAGCTGTACCGGTTCGAGGTCGCCGAGCCCCTTGAGCTGAGGTTGCAGCAACGAGCGCACGGGGGCGACCACGACCCGCAGCGGGCCGGTGCGACCGTGCGCGTCGGCCGCATCCGGGTGCGCCAGCCGGCGCAGTACGGCGAGCCGCCGGCCGACGGTGTCGGAGCGGGGCGAGAGCCGCTCGTGGGGCAGCGTCTCCCAGGACGGAAAGACCGCGACCTGCTCCGGCGGGAGCAGGCTGCCCAGCGCGGCGGCCAGGTCGTCGGCCTCCCGGGTGGTCGCGGTGACCGCGAGGACCGACCGGCCGGCGCCGCCGGTCCCCTCCTGGCCCGCGTCGGCCGCCACGGCGGCCACCGCGAACGGACGCAGCGCCGGCGGGGCGGTGATGTCGAGCCCGTCGACCTGCGCGGCACCGGAGCGCGCCAGGTCACGCGCCCGGGCCAGCCCGGGGTCGGCCAGGGCGGCGGTGAAGAGTCCGGTGAGCATCTGCGATCACTTCCAGAGGAGTCGACGCGCGTGGTGCGCTCGGAGCACACGACAGAGACCCCGCGTCCAGCCGGACGGGGGGTGCGCCCACCAGCCTATCTCCGCCGACCGACACCGGCCCCGTTCCGCCCCGCCCGTCACCTGCCCGCCCGTCCGCGACCCCGTCGGCCGACGGGGCACCCCGGGGTCGATCCATCAAGATCCGCACAACTTCCCCGAAGTAGTGGCCTCCGGGCCGGCGGAGGCCGCAACTTCCCCGGAGTTGCGGCCTCCCCGGAGTTGCAAGATCTTCGGGATCTTGACCGGGCGCGCGGCGCCGTGGTCGGGTTTCGGGATGAGCGAGCAGTGGCGGGCACAGTTCGACGCGGAGGTGAGCTTCGCCAACGGCGGCGGGCTGCGTACGGAGGGGTTCCGGCTGGACATCCCCGGGCGGGAGATCAGCGACGCGGACCTGGCTGCGCTCCTGGTCCGGCATCTCGGCCTGCTGATGGTGGCCGAGGTACGGATCAGCAACGCGACGATCATCCAGGAGCCGCACAAGGGCGGCCGGGGCGTGGCCGGCCAAGCGCCCGGCGACCGCCGGCTCGTCGAGCTGAGTCACGTGATCCACGACGGGATGGTCACCCTGCCCGGTTGGCCGGCGCCGCGGCTGAGCGAGTGGCTGACCCGGGAGGCGTCCCGGGCGAACTACGCCCCGGGCACCGAGTTCCAGGTCGGGCGGATCGACATGATCGCCAACACCGGCACGTACCTGGACACCCCGGCGCACCGCTTCGCCGACGGGGTAGACCTGACCGGGGTGCCGCTGGACCGCCTCGCCGACCTGCCCGGGATCGTGGTCCGGGTGCCGTCCGGCACCCGTGCGCTGGACCGCCTGGTGATCGCGCCGTACGACGTGGCCGGCAAGGCGGTGCTGCTGCACACCGGGTGGGACGCGCGCTTCGGCACCCCGGGGTACGGCGCGCCCGAGGCGCCCCACCTGACCGCTGACGCCGCACAGGCGCTCGCCGAGTCGGGCGCCGCGCTGGTCGGCATCGACTCGGTCAACATCGACGACATGAGCCCGGCGGCGAACGGCGAGCGCCCGGCGCACACCACCCTGCTGTCCGCCGGCATCCCGATCGTGGAGCACCTGACCGGCATCGACGCGCTGCCGCCGGAGGGTTTCCGGTTCACCGCCGCCCCGCCCCGGATCGCCGGGATGGGCACCTTCCCGGTCCGCGCGTTCGCGGTGATCGGCGCCTGACGCACGCCGCGACAACGTCCCGGATGCCGCTGCCCCGGTCGAGGCGGGAGGCGGCGCCCTCGGAGAGATCGCGCGGAGCCGGCCGGTGGGCGCCGGGAGCTCGGCCGTGGGCTCAGTAGCGCACGCTGATCCGGCGTTCGGCCGCGTCGATCCGCATCTCGCCGCCGTACGGGATGATCAACTGCGGGTCGGTGTGGCCGAGGTCGACGTCGAAGACCACCACCGCGTCCGGGTGGTACGCGGCCAACGCCCTCGTGACCGCCGCCCGCTGCGCCGCGCCCCAGGCGATCCGCTGCTCCAGCGTGTGCGGCTTGTCGAACTCCCACGCCTTCGGCCGGCCCACCACGATCGCCGGGAAGGCGGCGAGCAGTCCCCGCTCGCCCAGGTTGCGCACGATCCGGAAGACCTCGGTGTCCGGCGGCAACTCCTCGGACGTCTCGAGAATCAGCACCGATCCGGCCAGTTCGGCGGCCGACGGGACCCTGTCGACCGCCATCAGCCAGTGCAGGATCTCCAGGTTCCCGCCCCAGGTCGGCCCCTGCACCACCCTCGCCGGCCCCTGCCAGCGCCACCCCTCGCCGGCGAACATCACCGGCTCCTCGGTCAGGAGCGCCGGGTCGCGCCAGTCGCGCGGCTCGTCGCCCCACTCCGTCGCCGGCGTCAGCTCGTACCAGCCGGAGGTGAAGAGGGCGGCGCGCAGCGAGTCCAAGGTCAGCGGGTGCGGCGCGCCGGAGCGGCCGAGGTGCACCAGCACGGACCCGCCGTGGTACGCGACCACCCCGAGCCGGTGGAGGTGGTTGAGGAGGTTGGTGTTGTCGGAGTACCCGAAGTACGGCTTCGGGTTGGTCCGCAGCACCTCGTCGTCCAGGTACGGGGTGACGGTGATCAGGTCGTCGCCGCCGACGGTCGCCAGCACGGCGGTGATCGACGGGTCGGCGAAGGCGGCGGTCAGGTCCCGGGCCCGGTCCCGAGGATCGGCGCCCATCACCCGGGTGGTCGGGTACTCGACGGGCTCCAGGTCGAACTCCTCCCGCAGGCGTCGCAGCCCCAGCTCGTACACGTGCGGGAAGAGCGCCGGGAGCCCGGCGGAGGGCGAGACGACGGCGACGCGGTCGCCCGGCTTCGGCTTCGGCGGATATCGCAACGGCGGCATGATCGAACGCTAATCGGCACGACAATCCGTTTTCCCCATCCGGGGGATGGGCCCCGGCCCCACCTACGATTCGCCCCGAGGCGATGGCAAGAGCCCCCGGCTATGAAAAAAGCGATAGCGAGGGTCCCCTCCTTACATCCACGTCCACGCGGATACGATCCAGTAAGTCGGACAGCGCTGTCCTTCGTACGCCACGTAAGGAGCGCCCCGTGACCGACCAGCACGACCACGACGGCCCCGACGCCGCCCTGCGAGCCGACATCCGCCGCCTCGGCACCCTGCTCGGCCAGACCCTCGCCCGCCAGGAGGGTCGCCCGCTTCTCGACCTCGTCGAGGAGATCCGCGCGCTGGTCCGCTCCGAGGCCCCGAGCGCCGCGCAACGGCTCGCCACCCTCGACGTGACCACCGGCACCAAGCTGGCCCGCGCCTTCTCCACCTACTTCCACCTCGCCAACATCACCGAGCAGGTGCACCGGGCCCGTGACCTGCGCCGTCGCCGGGCCACCCACGGCGGCTGGCTGGACCAGGCGGCCAAGATGATCGCCGAGCGCGGGGTACCGGCCGAGGAGGTCGCCGCCGTGGCCCGCCGGCTCGCCGTCCGGCCGGTCTTCACCGCGCACCCCACCGAGGCGGCCCGCCGGTCGATCCTGTCGAAGCTGCGCGCGATCGCCGACGAACTGGACGCCGAGACCGCCAACGCGATCCTCTACGGGGCGAGCGACGAGGGCCCGGCGAACCGGCGGCTGGCCGAACTGCTCGACCTCATGTGGCAGACCGACGAGCTGCGGCTGGACCGGCCGGACCCGACCGACGAGGCCCGCAACGCCATCTACTACCTGCGGGACCTCTACGCCGAGGCCGCCCCGCAGGTCCTCGACGACCTCGCCGAGACGCTGCGCGCACTCGGCGTGGAGACCTCGCCGACCGCCCGGCCGCTGAGCTTCGGCACCTGGATCGGCGGCGACCGGGACGGCAACCCGTTCGTCACCCCGACCGTCACCCGCGAGGTGCTGCGGATCCAGCACGAGCACGGCATCCAGGCCACCGAAGCGGCGATGGAGGACCTGATCAACGAGGTCTCCGTCTCCCGGCGGCTGCGCGGGGTGTCGCTGGACCTCTCCGCCAGCCTCGCCGCCGACCTGGACGCGCTGCCCGAGGTGGCGCCCCGGTTCCGCCGGGTCAACGCCGAGGAGCCGTACCGGCTCAAGGCGCGCTGCGTGAAGGCCAAGCTGGCCAACACCCGCGAGCGGCTTCGGCAGGGCACCCCGCACGTGCCCGGCCGCGACTACCGGGGCTCGGGCGAGCTGATCGCCGACCTGGAGTTGCTGCGCGCCTCGCTGGCCCGCAACTCCGGCCAGCTCACCGCCGTGGGACGGCTCGCCTCGACGATCCGGACCGTCTCCGCGTTCGGCCTGCACCTGGCGACGATGGACGTCCGGGAGCACGCCGAGGCCCACCACGCGGTGCTGGCGCAGCTCTACGCCGCCGTCGGCGAGGTCTCGGACTATCCGGCGCTCAGCCGGCTGGAGCGGACCAAGCTCCTCGCCGACGAGCTGGCCGGCCGCCGGCCGCTCTCCACCCTGGACACCCCGCTCACCGAGGCGGCCCGCAAGACCTTCGACGTCTTCAGCACGGTCCGCGAGGCGCAGGACCGGTTCGGCGACGAGGTCATCGAGTCGTACATCATCTCGATGACCCTGGGCGTGGACGACGTGCTCGCCGCGGTGGTGCTCGCTCGCGAGGCGGGCCTGGTGGACGTGCACAGCGGCCGGGCCCGGGTCGGCTTCGTGCCGCTGCTGGAGACCCCGGCGGAGCTCAACGCCGGCGGCGAACTCCTCGACGAACTGCTCTCCCTGCCGGCGTACCGGGCGCTGGTCGCGGCGCGGGGCGACGTGCAGGAGGTCATGCTCGGCTACTCCGACTCCAACAAGGAGGCGGGCATCACCACCAGCCAGTGGTCGATCCACCGGGCGCAGCGGGCGCTGCGCGACGTGGCCGCCCGGCACGGGGTCCACCTGCGCCTCTTCCACGGCCGCGGCGGCACCGTGGGGCGCGGCGGCGGGCCGACGCACGAGGCGATCCTGGCCCAGCCGTACGGCACCCTCGACGGCGCGATCAAGGTGACCGAGCAGGGCGAGGTCATCTCCGACAAGTACACCCTGCCGTCACTGGCCCGGGAGAACCTGGAGCTGACCCTGGCCGCGGTGCTCCAGGCCACCCTGCTGCACACCGCGCCCCGGCAGCCCGCCGAGATGCTGGAGCGGTGGGACGCCGCCATGGACGTGGTCTCGGCGTCGGCATACCGGTCCTACCGGTCACTGGTGGAGGACCCGGACCTGCCCGCGTACTTCTGGGCGTCCACGCCGACCGAACTGCTCGGCGCGCTCAACATCGGCTCCCGCCCGGCGAAACGGCCGAACACGGGAGCGGGCCTGTCCGGCCTGCGCGCCATCCCCTGGGTGTTCGGCTGGACGCAGACCCGGCAGATCGTCCCGGGCTGGTTCGGTGTCGGCTCCGGGCTGGCCGCGGCCCGTGAGGCGGGGCTCGCCGACGTACTGGCCGAGATGCACCGCAACTGGCACTTCTTCGGGACGTTCCTGTCGAACGTGGAGATGATGCTGACCAAGACCGACCTCGGCATCGCCCGGCGCTACGTCGAGACGCTCGTGCCGGAACAGCTCCACCCGATCTTCGACAAGATCGAGCAGGAGTACGAGCTGACCCGGCGTGAGGTGCTGGCCGTGACCGGCTCTCCCGCGCTGCTCGACAGCTCCCCGGTGCTCCAGCGCACCCTCGCGGTACGGGACACCTACCTGGAGCCGCTGCACCACCTCCAGGTGGCGCTGCTGCGTCAGTACCGCGACTCGGGCGCGGCCGGCCGGGCGGTGGCCACCGCGCCGGGCGGTCGCCGCGCGCCCAGCGACGGTACGGCTCTGGAGCGGGCGCTGCTCACCACCGTCAACGGCATCGCGGCCGGGATGCGCAACACGGGCTGACCGCCCGGCGGGGCATGCCCGGGCCGGATCAGCTTCGAGCCCATGAACCACCGAGAGCCTGATACCGCTGGGTCACCTCAGCGGTATCAGGCTCTCTCGGGCCGGTCGGATGCGGCGCCCTTGCGTGGGCCGGGTTCAGTCGCCGCCGCCCCCGAAGTCCCCGCC
>NZ_SMKG01000199.1 GCF_004348525.1 Micromonospora sp. 15K316
CGCCCCGGCCACCCCAGCCGCACCCCCGGCGCCCGCGAAAATCACCATGCCGAACCTCAAGGGACTCAACGCCGCCGTCGCCGACGACAAGCTGCGTAAACTCGGCTTCACGAACATCCAGTACGGCAGCGCCGACGAAAACGACACCCTCGTCCTCATGTTGGCGAACTGGACGGTGACGAAGCAGTCCGCGAAGGCCGGAACCAAGCTCGCCGCCGACGACCTCATCGTGGTCACCTGCACCAAACAGAACTAGCCCGAACCCGGAAGCCCCGGCACCTCGACGGTAGGTGCCGGGGCTTCGTCGCACCTCACCACCAGCCCCGGCGGATAGACTTCCCCTAACGCCGCTGGTTCTGGGCCGGGCTCCACACACACTCGTGGAGGAGTCCCCCGGCAATGTC
The DNA here is from genome assembly GCF_004348525.1 of Micromonospora sp. 15K316. Classification (GTDB taxonomy): domain Bacteria; phylum Actinomycetota; class Actinomycetes; order Mycobacteriales; family Micromonosporaceae; genus Micromonospora. Next base: position 405 of record NZ_SMKG01000199.1, read on the forward strand.
CTGCCCGCTGATCAGCAACGCCAACACGATCCGCGTCACCCGGGTCGACGCCTGCGGCCGGCCCGTCTGCGGCCCCGACAATGCGTACGTGTTCGACTGCTTCGCCAGCCTCGACATGGAAGCCAACGTCGAGGAGGGCGAGACGATCCAGTTCAAGGCCGCGAACGGCCGGGTCTGCGCCAGCAAAAAGCAATGCGACTCGTTCCTCGGCTACAACACCACCCTCAACTTCTTCGCCGCCTCCCCGGAGCTGGTGGAGATCCTGACCACCGCCCCGGTCGTGTTCGACTACGCGGGCAAACCGATCGGCTGGGACGACTGCTCGATCCCCTGCCGCGCCGGGTTCGCCATCGAGCTGTGGGCCGACATCATCGGCGAGGACGTGTGCCCCGAGGAAGACACCGGCGAGGGCGTGTGGCAATACTTCCTGCTGCCGTGGATCAGCAACGGCCGGATCGGTGACCTGTCGCTCGGCGCGGAGGCCGTGTCGTTCACCCTCACCGGCGCGACCCGGGCCGGTGGACGGTGGGGCGTCGGCCCGTACGACGTGATGGCGCAGGACGCGGCTGGCACGCCAGGCCCGATGCTGGCCCCGCTGTCCGGCACCTGCCACCGCCGGACGTTCACCACCACGATCGCGCCTCCGGAGCCGTCCTGCGAGTACCAGCCCGTCGAGGGTGAGCTCTGCGAGGTCTCCTGACCCATGTGCCTGCCGGACATCGTGGTGCCGGTGCGGGTGGGGGCTGTCAACGAGCAGTTGCGGTACGCGCTGCGTTCGTGGGCGGCCCACCTGCCGCACCGGCACGTGTGGGTGGTTGGGTACCAGCCGCCGTGGCTGACCGGGGTGCGGCACCTGTCCACCCAGCAGGCCGGCCACACGAAGTACCGCAACACCACCACGGCGGTCCGGGCAGTGTGTGAGCACCCGGAGGTGTCCGACCCGTTCCTGCTGTGCAACGACGACTTCTTCGTCATGCAGCCGGTCGAGCGGATGCCGGTGCTGCACCGGGGGCCAGTGGCGGAGGTGGAGCGGTACTACGCCACCCGCGGCTCCGGGAAGTACCTGCGGGGCATGCGGGAGACACGGGACCTGCTCGCCGAGCTGGGGCACTCGGACCCGTTGTCGTACGAGCTGCACGTGCCGTTACCCGTCGACAAGGCGGGAATGCTGCGCGCGCTGGACGCGGGCCGGCATCTGGACGTGATCCATAAGCGGACGATGTACGGCAACCTCGCCGCGCTGGGCGGCACTCGGGCAGCGGATGTGAAGGTGCTCGGCCGGTCCGGCGCGTTCGACCGGGCGTCGCCGTTCCTGTCCACGATGGTCGACTCTTTCGCCCGCGGCGCCGTCGGGGCGTTCATTCGCGGCCGGTTCCCCGGACCGTCGCCGTACGAGCAGCCAGGGAGACGCTGATGGCCTTGCAGGCCGGCCCGTGTGAGCCGTGGCCGTTCGAGCCGTGCTGCTCGGTTGAGGGCCGGGACCAGGCCGACGTGGACCGGTGGCGGATGGTCGCCACGCAGATCCTGTGGGCGCTGTCCGGCCGGCGGTGGGGGCCGAGCTGCCCGGTCACGGTACGGCCCTGCCGGCGCTCCTGCGTCGAGCAACTACTGCCCGCCGGTTACGGCCTGTACGGCACCGTCGCCGGCCGGTGGATCCCCTACCTGGGTGCGGACGGGCTGTGGCGCAACGCCAGCGTGTGCGGGTGCGCGTCGTCGTGTTCGTGCACCCAGCTCTGCGAGGTGCGGCTGGACGCTCCCGTGCACGACGTGGTGGAGGTGCGGGTCGACGGGGTGGTGGTGCCGCCGGAGGCGTACCGCGTGGACTCCCCTGCCCTGCTCGTCCGCACCGACGGCGGCTGCTGGCCGGACTGCCAGGACATGACCGCCGACTGCGACGCCGAGGGGACCTTCTGCGTCACCTACCGGGTTGGGCTGCCGCTCGACGCGGCGGCCATCGCAGCGGTGTCCGCGCTGACCTGCCACCTGCTGCAAGGCTGCGGCGGGACGGGCGGGTCGTGCGGGTGCAAGGCCAACCCGAACATCACCCGCCTGCAACGGCAGGGCGTCGACATGGAGTTCGCCGACCCGACGCTGCTCTACGCGGACGGGCGCACCGGAATCCGTGAGGTTGACCTGTGGCTGATGGCGGTCAACCCCGACAGGTTGTCGCGGCCGTCGCGGGTGCTGTCCCCGGACCACCGGCCAGCGCGGAGGACGATATGGCCCTGACCGCGCTCGGCGTGCACGAGTTGGCGGAGCGGGTCCTCGCCTGCGTGTGCCAGGCCCTCGACGCGACCGCCGAAGAGGTGACCGGGCACCCGGGCTGCCCCTGCCGTGCCTGCGTAGTTCCTGGCGCGCCCGCCTGGGATTCGTGTGAGGACCCGTGCGACAACAGCGGCGGGCCGGGCGGTCAGCTGACCGTGCACGTGGCCCGCATCTTCCCGTCGCGGGAGTTCCCTGCCCCCGATCAGACGGTGCTCGGGTTGCGTGGCTGCACCCCGCCGTCCACGACGGCGGCGGAGCTGGTCGTGACGCTGCTGCGCTGCGCACCCGCCCCCACTGAGCACGGCTGCCCGCCGTCGTGCGAGGAGCTGGCCGCGACGGCGCGGATCGTGCACGTGGACGCGGCCACCGTCTTCAACGCGCTCATGTGCTGCCTGCCGTCGACTGGTGGCTGGCGGGGTCGCCGGTTCGTGATGGGTGAGCAGCGGATCGTCGGCCCGCAGGGTGGCTGTGTGGGGGTGGAGCAGCGGGTCATCGTGGCATTGCCCGGCTGCGGCCCGTGTCCGGGCGCGTCGAGCTGACCGGGGGGGCGGATGCCGGTCGAGGTGCGGATCAACGGGGCGCAGTGGCAGCGGGCGTTGCGGCGTCGCGGCGGCCCCGGAGACCGGTACGTGCGGCAGGTCGCCGCCCGGGCCGCGATAGTGGCGTCCGGCCTGGCCCCGGGCAGCGCGGGCCGGCAGATCACCGTCGAGGACGCGCCCAACCGGCGGGGTGCAGCGGTGGATGTGGTGTCAAACCACCCGGCGTCGGTGTTCCTGATCCGCGGTACCCGTCCTCACCTGATCCGGCCGCGGCGTCGGCGTGCTCTGCGGTTCGAGGCCGGCGGCCGGCAGGTGTTCGCCAAGCTCGTCCGGCACCCGGGCACGAAGGGATTCAACTACCTGCTTGAAGCGCTCCGGCGGGTGCTGTAGCCCGCAAGCCGGCGTGCTGTGCGGTTACCCTGCCAGTGACGCTGCCGCTGGTTGTGGGCCGGGCACGCCGCTCACAGGGGAAGGGGTCCACCCGTGGCCCGCAAATCGTTCACGATCCGCACCGAGCCACACGTCGCCGAGGTGGGAGACGTCGAGCTGCTGTTCCGACCCGAGGTCGACGGCGACGAGTTCCTGGACGGCTACGTCGAGTTGCAGGACGCGCAGAAGAAGCTCGGCGGGTCCGAGAAGGACCTGTCGCCGGAGGCGCTGCGCGAGGCGACCGCGGCTGTTCGGGCATTCCTGGCCCGGTGGATGCTGCCCGAGTCGCAGCAGGTGTACGCGACGATGCGGCTGCCGCAGCGTGTCGAGGCGTCTCTGCTGGAGTGGCTGATGGGTGAGGAGGTTTACGGGCAGGGGCGCCCCCCTACGTCACCCAGCGACTCCTCGCCTCGGCCGCCGAGTCCTGGGATTCGTGGGACGGGCAGCTCGCGCTCCAAGGCGTCGACCCCCGCTCGTGGACGCTGACGCGGCTGCTGAACGCCGCGGAGGCGGCGATGGACATGACCGCCGAGGACGACGCGGAGCGGGAACGGAACCGGGCCGCCCTGTACGCGCCGCCGCCGGAGCTTGCCCGCAGTGGCGGCGGACGCCGGACGGGTGTGAGCCGGTCGCAGGTGATGGACCTGATGGCGCGGGTGGCCGCCGAGGACGCCGCGCTCCAAGCTGGCCGGCGGCCCAGCCGGTGACGGAGGTGGAGGCGCACAGCCTCACGTGCACAGGAAGCCCCGCGTGACCCCCGGCCGATAGGCTGGACTCGCTGCCGCTGGTTGTGGGCCGGGCACCCTCTCACGTCGAGGAGTGCCCACGGTGGCCGACGAGCTGGAAGGCTCCGCCCGCATCCGGGTAGAGCTGGACGACACCGGCGTCGTCGCTGAGGCGACTGTGCTCGGCCGCCGTATCCAGCAGGCGTTGGACCGGTCCACCCGCGGTGCCGGGGAGCGTATCCGCCGGGACCTGCAACGGGCGTTGCGGGCAGCGATTCCGGTGCAGGTGCGGCCGGACACCACCGGGTTCGCGGCACGGGTGCGGGCCCTACTGCGCGGCCAGCAGGTGCCGGTGCGGCTCACCCCCAACCTGACGGGGTTCACCACCCAGGCGCGGGCCATGCTGCGCGGCCAGACAGTGCCGGTGCGGGTGGAGCCGTCCATCACCGGGTTCATCACCCGGCTGCGGGCGCTGCTGCGGGACCAGGCCGTCCCGGTGCGGGTGCTGCCCGACACGAAAGATTTCTTCCGGGTCCTGCGGCTGCTGGCGAAGTCGACACCACCGATCCAAGTGCGGGTGGTGCCGGACCTGTCGCAGGTGCAGGCACAACTGCGTCGCACCCGAGTCCCGAACATTCGGGTGGGTGTCGACGTGGATCGGTCAGCCGCGGACCGCGCCGGCCGGTCGCTGTCGGACTCGATCAGTAAGGCCACGAAGTCAGCGTCGAAGGCTGCGGCCACAGGGTTCGCGAAGTTCTTCGGCGGTGCCACCCTCGGCGCGCTCGGCCTGGTCTCCGCCCTGCAACAGGTGTCCCTCGCCGTCGCCGCGATCGCCCCCGTAGCCGCCGCTGGAGTAGCTGCGCTACCCGGTGCGCTACTTGCGGCGGCTGCGGCGGCTGGTGTCGTGCAGACCGCGCTGATCGGGGTGGGTGACGCGCTCGAAGCGGCGGTGTCTGGTGACGCCACCGAGTTCGCTGAGGCGATCCAAAACCTGGCCCCGTCGGCGCGGGAGTTCGCGACGGCTGTCCGCGAGGTCACCCGGGCGCTGACTCCGATGCAGCAGGCCATTCAGAACGTGTTCTTCGCTGGTCTGGACGCGCAGGTGACGCGGGTGGGTGCGGCGGTCCGGCTGTTGCGGGACGACGCCGTGTCGGTGGCGTTGGGGTTTAACCGGGCTACCTCGGATGTGTTGGCGTTCGCGTCGTCGGCGGCGGCGGTGGATGCGGTGCGGTCGTCGCTTCGTGGGGTGCGGGATTTCCTGGACCAGTTGCGGCCGGCGATCCAGCCGCTGTTGTTGGGGTTCGCGTCGCTGGCCGGGCAGGCAGGCCAGTTCGGTGGGGTGTTGGGTGGGTCTGTCGCTGACGCCCTGACTCGGTTCGGGGAGTTCCTGCAAAACGTTGACCTGCGGGCGGTGTTCGCTGCGGCGTTGCCGACGTTGCAGACCCTCGGCGAGTTGATGTCGAACGTGGGGTCGATTTCGTCGAGTGTGTTCGATGCGGTCGGCTCGGGCGGCGCTGGTCTGCTGGGTGTTTTGACGCAGTTGACGGGCATGCTTGCGGCGTTCTTGAACAGTGCGCAGGGGTCGGCCGCGTTGCAGTCCCTTGTGGGGGTGGTGAATGCCCTCGGGTCTGCCTTGAGTGGTGCGCTGCTGGCGGTTCTTCCGCAACTCGGGGCCGGGATTTCCGCCCTTGCGCCCGCTTTGACCCCTCTTGCGAATATTCTTTCGGAGGTTCTCGCTGCCGCGGCCCCGATTTTGCCGGTCGTCGGCCAGCTGGCGGCAATTCTCGCCGGAACATTGACGTCCGCGATTGTCCCCTTGGTCCCGCTGATCTCGTCCTTGGCGTCGATGTTGTCGGGAAATCTGGCGCAGGCGGCCCCCGTTCTCACCCAGCTCGGGGTCACCTTGGCGACGATCCTCGGCCCCGCCGCGGAACTTCTCACCGACCTTTTCACCCAACTCGCCCCGGTAACAGCCCAGTTGGGGGCGCAGATCGCCGCGCAACTCGTGCCGATTTTGCAGGAGATGGGGCCACTTTTCGCCGACACCCTCCGCTCCCTGCTTCCCCTCGTTCCCGCCTTGGTGTCCGTCGCCCCGGCCGCCCTGGAGATCGTGTCGTCGCTGACCCCGCTCGTCGAGCTGCTGGCGGTGCTGGTGTCGAACGCGCTTCGGACGGCGGCGCCGATCCTGGCGTTGGCGACGGCTTTGGGTGGCCTGGCCGCAGGGAACGTGGTCGCCCCGGCGTTGGAGGCGGTGGCGTCGGCCCTGTCGGCGGTCCTCACGCCCGTTTCGGCGGTCGCCGGGTGGCTGGCTCAGCTGGGGCCCCTGCTCACCGGGATCGACTGGTCGGGGATCGGGTCGGCGATCTCGGGTGGGTTCACGGCGGCGTGGCAGGCGGTCCTCGGGTTCTTCACCGGGTTGGGTGAGCGGATCGTCGCCCTGCCGGGGCTGATCGTGTCGGGGTTGGCCGCCCTGCCGGGGCTGCTCGTCGGTGCCCTGCAAGCGGCGTTCGATGCGGCGCTCGTCGCCGTCGGTGTGGCGATCGGTGTCATGCTGTTCACGTTCACGCAGCTACCGCAGCGGATCGGCACCGCCCTCGCCGCCCTGCCGGGCATCCTCGCGGGCGCGTTCACGGCGGCGTGGACGGCGGCCCGGAACGCGACAGTGACGGGCGTGCAGGCCGTGGTCGGGTTCGTGACCGCCCTGCCGGGCCGTATCGGGTCTGGGCTGGCCAGCCTCGGCGGGATCATCTCGGGTGCGTTCCGGTCTGCCCTGTCGGCGGGCCGGTCGGCGGCGGTGAACGGGTTCAACACGATCCTCGACTACATCCGGGGGATCCCGGGCCGGATCACGTCGTTTGCGGGCCGATTCTTGTCCGCCGGGCAGGCGTTGATCGGCCGGCTGGTGGACGGGCTGCGGCGGGTGCCGTCGCTGGGGTCGATCGGGTCGGCGATCGCGGACACCATCCGCAGTCAACTCAACCGGATCATCGGGGCGATCAACTCGGGTATCGGTCGGGTGGATGCGGTGCTGCCCGGCAGTCTGCCGCGGATTCCGCAGTTGGCGGATGGGGCGGTAGTGCGGAGGCGGATGTTGGCGGTGGTGGGTGAGGCCGGTGATGAGGTGGTGATCCCGCTGACCAGGCCGCGGCGGGCGCGGAAGCTTGCCGAGGAGTCGGGGTTGCTGGACATGCTTGCTGAGGGCAGTAGGCGGGCGCGGAGCGGCGGTGGTGACCGGTCGCGGGGCGAGGCGTCGTCTGACCGGTCGATCGTTTTCAACATCACCGAGGTTGGGGACGCGGAGGCCACCGCGCAGCGCGTCATGAACCGGATCGCATTCGGAACGGGGCTGTGAGCCGGCGATGCTGAACGAGTACCTCCTGCTGGAGGCCACCGAGATTTTCAACGGGGCCCGCCTAGAGGCTTACCTGGACAGCGTCGGTTCGCCGCTGGACACGCACGGCTTGTGTGGCTGCCCCACTCTCACCGCCGAAGTTCTCGGCGACGCCCCGTACACCACCCCCGCCGAGGACAACGCACCCTGGTACGACCCTGACGTTCCCGAGTCAGCGGACTTCGCGGGGCTGATGGTGTTGTCCATCGACGGGTTGGATGACCATCCGGTCACCCGGCAGGTGACCACCGCTGTGGCCGGTGGCGCCGCGTTGGGGCCGGCGAGGGTGCAGCCCCGCACGATCGTCGTCACCGCACTTCTGCTGGGGGCGTCGTGTTGCGCGGTGGACTACGGGCTGCGGTGGCTCGCGCAGGCCCTGTCCGGCTGCACCGGGGAGAGCTGCGGCGGGGACTGCCTCACCTTGTACAACTGCTGCCCGCCCGAGGGTGCCACCGCCGCCGAGTTTGAGCGGCACCGCCGCACGCTGCGCCGTGTCGCTCTCGTTGATGGGCCGACGGTGGTGGCCCGTAACGGCGACGGCTGCACCAGCGGCACGTGCAGTGTCGGCTCGGACATTCTGACGGTCGAGTTCACGTTGGTCGCGGCGACACCGTGGATGTGGACTGACCCGGTGCCGGTGTTGGAGATGCCGGTCCCGTCGGACGACAACACCGGCTGCGTGCAGTGGTGTGTCCACGACGGTGATGGGGAGTGCGGCACGTGCCGACTGGCGGGGTGCGCGGATCCGACAGCGGCGTGTGGTAGCCCGTCATGTCGGGTGCCGGCTCCGCCGCAGCCACCCGCCCCGACCACGTGTTTCTGTAAGTCGTTGGCGGTGAACAGTGTCGGCTACGACCTTGACTTGTCGGATTGGCCGCGCTGGTTCGGTGCCGCTCCGATCATCGACGTGTCGGCGGGAAGCGCGGATCTGCATCGGGTGACGGTGACGTTGTTCGAACGCACTCAGGAGCATGACGGTTTGTCGTGTGAGGAGATGGCGGAGTTGGAACGCTGCAACCCGCATTCCGTGTATGAGGTGGCGTTCGTGCCGGCCGGGGGGACCGTCACTTTGGATGGGCAGGTTGGTCGGGCGTTGGTGGAGTGCGGGGGCCGGTGTGAGCGGTCGCGGGATGTGTATGGCCGTGATGGGGGGCCGTTGGCGTTTCCGTTGTTGGACTGCGCCGAGTACTGCGTGATTGTGGAAGCGGACGCGATCATGCCGGTGGCTGAGGATGCGACGGTGACGGTGTCGCTGTCGGGTCGCGGATACTGACCGGGGGTGTGTCGTGCCTGTCGGCTGCGGTAGTCACAGCGCGATGGTGGTGGATAGAAGCGGCAGTGTTGTGTCGTCCGCTGATGTGCTCGTCGAGGTGGAGTGGACGCGGGTCCTCGACGATGTGTCGACCGCCCGGGTGTTCATCGAACCTGACGGGGATTGCTGCGAACGGCTCGACGGGGTGCGGTCGTGGCGGCACAAACTGGTGATTTGGCGTGACGGGCATCCGGTGTGGGAAGGCCCCATCGTTGATGTGGATTGGCGTACCACCGGTGTCGAGATTCAGGCTGTGGATGTGCTCGGCTGGCTGGACCGGCGGGTGCCGCACCAGGATATTCGGTTCGATGGCCGGGATTTAGCGGACATCGCTGCGTGGCTTATCGAGGACGGGTTCGCGCCCGACGATCCCGGCCATGATGTGGTGGTGGTTGGTGCGACCCGGATTTTGGGTGACCGCGAGTACGAGCAGGACCGGGGGCAGACCGGTGACCATCTGCGGAAGCTCGCGGAAACGGGCGTGGATTTCACGGCGGTCGGGTCGCGGATCCTGATCATGCCGGAGGACCACTGTGAGCGGGTGGGGTCGTTGACGGATGCGGATTTCCCGGCTGGCCTGTCGGTTGCGGAAGACGGGGCGTCGTTGGGTACCCGCTGGGTGGTGTGGGGTGACGACGATGTGAAGGGTGTGGCTGGCGGCGTTGACCCGTATTACGGGTTGTTGGAACGGTCGGTGGAGGAAACCTCGATCTTGGATGACTTGTCCGCGGGGGCTGCGGCCCGGTCACGGTTGCGGGGGTCGTCGCCGGCGCCGGTGTTTGTGGATTCGCAGCAGGTGACGTTGTCGCCGGATGCGGCGGTGGATGTTCCGTCGTTGGTGCCGGGCTGGTGTGTGGATGTGACGACGACGGCGACGTGTCGGAGGGTCGGGCAGTCGTTGAAGATTGTGGGTGTGAAGGTGACGGAGAACGGTTCGGGTGAGTCGGTGGCGGTGCAGTTGGCTCCGTCGGGGGTGTAGACGGTGGGGGTGCGTGGGTCGGCGGCGCGTAGGTCGCCGCATGGGTCGTTGGCGGGTGTGTTACGTGATTTGGGTCAGCGGGCTCGGGTTGCGGAGTCTGGTGGGCGGGTGGGGCGTGTTGGGCCGCCGGGTCCGCCGGGTGATCGGGGTCCGGCTGGTTTGCCGGGTGAGCCGGGCGAGCGGGGTGAACCCGGACCGCCAGGACCGTCACCTACCGCCGCGGTCGTCACCACCGGCGCTGACGGCCGCGCCACCTGGACGTACCCGCAACCATCCGCCGCGCCGCCGGTCATCGGCGCGTTACCGCTCGACCCGAACGTCGGCGACGACACCACTCTCACCGTCGCGCTCGAACAGGTCACGGCCACCCACGCCGTCGTGCGGGTGTGGCGCACCCGGCAACTCCTTGGCCTTGGTCTGCTGCCGTCGATACCAGCTGGTGCGGGCGTGACCGTTCATCTCACCGCAACGCCGACCGCCGGCGGTTAGGCTTCCCCTCAGCCGCTGGTTATGGGCCGGGCTGACCTTCCCCCTCTCCCTGGTGAGGTGTCAGCTGTGGCTAACGCATGCGTGTGCGGCGAATACTTCAACGTCAACAACGGCGAGTTGTGTCTCAACCCGGGCACGTTGGGGCTACGTGAACGGATCATCTACGACGAGCCGGGTGTCTACCAGTTCGTCAAAGCCGACTACCCGTGGCTGGCTCGCGTGCAGGTGCAGGTGCAGGGCGGAGGCGGCGGGTCAGCTGGCGCGATCGCCGATGCGGGGGAACTGATCGCCCGACCTGGGGCACCGGCCGGAGCGTGGGCGCAGTCCCTCATCGACGTGGCGCTACTCGGCGCCACCGAAACCATCGTGGTCGGTGCGGGTGGCACGGGCGGGGTTGGGAACAACGACGGCGGACCCGGCGGCGCCAGTTCGTTTGGTGGTCTCGTACTGGCCGAGGGTGGACCTGGGGGGCCGGTCAGCATGCTTTCGGGAACCGAACTGGAAACCGCCCGCGGTCCCGAGGGCGCGACGAACGGTATCGGGGACCTGGTTATCGGCGGCGGCGGTTCCGGTGGGGCGTTGCGGCTCAACGCCACCCGCGGTTTATCCGGGCAGGGTGGTGACAGTGTCCTCGGTAGGGGCGGCAACGAGATCAGGCAGAACGGGCCGGGGAACCCGCCGACGGGGTGGGGGGC